>DATDKB010000458.1:0-18175 GCA_036520255.1 Rubrobacter sp.
AAGCCGGGGCGCGCACACGCGAGGCGTTGATCGAGGCGATGGGCCGAGCGCTGGAGGCGGTTACGGCACAGGACGCCTGTGGCTTCTTCGAGCACCGTGGTTACCGCGCTGCGGCCCAACTGCTATGACAAACCCTCTAGACGACACCGCCGGCCGCTCACGCCAATTCACTATCTCCTGATGGCTGCATCGTCGGCTTTAGCGAGGATCTTCAGCCGACTTGAGAACGGCAGGGGTAGCGCTGGGTGCCTCCTTTGTCATATTCTTCGCGCATGGGGAGGTGCTTGGAATAGATGGAACCGGCAGTTAGCATCGAGGGGCTCGCTTACCGTTACAGGGGACAGCAGAAGCCTGCGCTCAAGGGTGTCGACGTGGAGGTGGCCGAGGGCGAGTTCGTCGTGGTGATGGGGCCGTCGGGGGCGGGGAAGAGCACGCTCTGCGTCTCCTTGAACGGTTTGATCCCCCACTTCTTCAAGGGCAAGATGGAGGGAGAGGTCCGCGTCGGGGGACGCTCCACCCGCGAGGGCAAGGTCGGGGAGTTCGCCCAGGAGGTCGGCCTCGTCTTCCAGGACTTCGAGGCCCAGCTCTTCTCGACGAACGTGGCCCTGGAGGTCGCCTTCGGGCCTGAAAACTTCGCCGTGGAGCGCGAGGAGATGGTCAGGCGCGTCGAGAGCGTGCTCGGGCAGGTGCGCCTCGAAGGATTCGAGAACCGTACGCCGGCCACCCTCTCCGGTGGCCAGAAGCAACGCCTCGCCATAGCCTCGGTGCTCGCCATAGAGCCGCGCATTCTTTGCCTGGATGAACCGACCACAGATCTCGATCCCATCGGCAAGTTGGGTATCTTCGAGATCGCCGAGGACCTCAAAGACCGTGACGACGTCACCCTGATCGTCGTCGAGCACGAGACCGAAGAGACCCTCGACGCAGACCGCATCATCGTCCTTCGGGAAGGCGAGATGGTCGCCGACAGGCCGGCTAGGGAAGTTCTGCGGGACGTCGAACTGCTGCAAGAATCCAGCGTTATGCCGCTGCAGGTCACCCGCTACTTTCATGAGAGGGGACTGTGGCAGGGACAGTTGCCCCTGACACCGGAGGAAGGAGTCGCGGAGTTCAAGCGGCGGGGGTGGCGGGTGAGCCCGGAGCGTCACCAAAAGCTGGTTGAGGCGGACGCGAAGCGGAAGGAGGGTTACGGAGACTCCGTGATCGAGGTCGAGGGGCTCACGTACCGTTACCCGAACGGGGTCGTTGCGCTCGAGGGGGTGGATCTCACCGTCAGGCGGGGCGAGTTCCTGGCCGTTCTGGGCCAGAACGGCTCGGGTAAGACTACGCTGGTCAAGCACTTTAACGGGTTGCTGAAGCCCACCGAGGGCACGGTTCGGGTGGGCGGTGAGGAGACCACAAAGCAGGGGTTGCGCCGGCTCGGTCAGACGGTCGGATACGTCTTCCAGAACCCTGACCACCAGATCTTCTCGGACACCGTCTTCGACGAGGTGGCGTTCGGGCCGAAGATCAGGGGTATGGAGGAGGATGAGACCAAGGAGCAGGTCGAAGAGGCCCTCGCCGCCGTGAGCTTGCAGGGGCGCGGGGACGAAGACCCGTTCGGGCTAACCAAGGGCGAGCGCCAGCGGGTCGCTGTGGCGAGCGTGCTCGCCGTGCGTCCCGAGGTCCTGATCCTGGACGAGCCGACTACTGGCCTGGACTACGCCGAGCAGCGTAGCATGATGGACCTGGTAAAGAGCCTGAACGAGGCGGGCTCCACGATCATCGCTGTCACCCACACCATGTGGGTCGTCGCCGAGTATGCTCACAGGGCGGTGGTGGTCAGGGACGGAAGGGTCGCCCTGCAAGGGACGGTTAGGGAGATCTTCGCGGAAGAGGATGAGCTGCGGGACGCCTCGCTTCGGTCCCCGCACATCGTCTCGTT
The DNA here is from genome assembly GCA_036520255.1 of Rubrobacter sp. Taxonomy (GTDB): domain Bacteria; phylum Actinomycetota; class Rubrobacteria; order Rubrobacterales; family Rubrobacteraceae; genus Rubrobacter_D. Next base: position 1,925 of record DATDKB010000458.1, read on the forward strand.
CGGGAACGCGTTGGGATACCCGGTGTTATCTGTGGAGGAGATGTTGAAGGTAACCGAGGAGGGATAGATGGACCCGTCCCTGTACCTTGACCGGGACACGTGGGTTCACCGTCTGGACCCACGGACCAAGATGTTCTTGCTCTTGGGGATGTTCGCGCTGCCGTTCGTTTTCTTGAACCCGCTCTACGTGCTGGGTGTGCTCGCGCTCGTGCTCTACTTCGGGTATCTGGCGGAGTCCCTGGTGAACCTCCGGCGCATCTGGTTCATCCTGTTCATGATTATTGTCGTGACCCCCATCTTGTGGTCCATCGTTGGGAGCGGACGGACGCCGCTCTTTCTCTTCGTGGAGCGGGAGGCCCTGCTCTACGGGCTCAGCACCGCACAGCGTATCGTCATCACCGTGATCGCGGGCATGATCTTCCTCTCCACCACCCGCAACGAGGAGGTGGCTATAGGGCTGGTCCGGCTCGGCATACCCTACCGCTTCGCCTTCGCCGTTTCGACGGCCCTGCGGCTGGTCCCGACGATAGTCGCGACGGGCCTGACCATCGGCCAGGCCCAGAGATCCCGCGGTCTCGACCTGGAATCTGGAAATATCATCCAGCGGATCCGCAAACACCTGCCGCTCCTGGTGCCGGTCTTCGTCACGACGGTCCGCTCGACGAATGTCTTCTCTATGGCGCTGGAGTCAAAAGGGTTCGGGGCGCGTCCCGGGCGCACATTCTACCTCCATACCGCCATGGGACGGAGAGACGCGCTAGTTCTGATAGCGTTCGTGGTACTCCTGGCCGGGTGCATCGCGTTGCGGGTGGCAGGGTACGGTGGACTGGAAGGATTCACCAGATAGCGTAAGCGGGTTCAAGGAGGTACGGAGATGAAGGAAGTTTTTGCGATGTGGCGACACACCCAGCTGGTGGTGCTAGTCGCCCTGAGCGCGGCGATCTACGCGGCGGTCTTGATCCCGTTCAAAGGTTTCCCTATCGTTCCGGGATATATCGAGCTCCGACCGGCCAACGCGTTTCCGATCGTCTTCGGGCTCTTGTTCGGCCCGGCGGGCGTCTGGGGGTCGGCCATAGGAAACACGATCGGGGACTTCGTCGGCGGCACCCTGACGGTGGGGAGCGTCGGTGGATTCGTGGGGAACTTCTTCCTGGCTCTGCTGCCGTACAAGATGTGGAGCGTCTTCTTCCGGCGCGATGAGAACATAGAGACCAACGTCGACTCCGGTAAGAAATTCGGGGTGTACATCCTCGTGACCATCCTGGCCTCGACCGTCTGCGCCGTCATAATCGCCTGGTGGGTCGACCTGCTGGGCCTCTTCCCGTTCCGCGTGTTCTTCGCCCTCATATTATTCAACAACGCCATAATGGCTGGGGTACTGGGTCCCGTACTCCTGCTCGCCCTCTATCCCCGGGTGAAGCGGTGGGGACTACTCTGGACCGAGATAATGGAGCCCGAGGAGGTCTCGTCTTCCAGGTTACAGAGGTCGGGCGCCATCCTGGTGTGGGTCGGCGGCATCGGCGGCGCCGCTGTCGGCCTGATCCTCTCTCTCACCGGGGCTGCTACTATGGGCGTCGGCGTCGGAATAGTCCTGATCCCGTTCATGATCGCCATCCTCGTAGGAGCCTTTATGCTCGGCGGACGCGAACAGGTCGAAGCGGCCCAGGAGATGCTGGAAGGCGAGGGATCGGAGGCTTGAGGTAACGGCATGCAGGAATCGATGGTCAAAGACCCCGCGCTCGCCCCGGACGGCCACAGGAAGATAGACTGGGCCGCTGAGCACTCACCGGTCCTGAATACGGTCCGCGACAGGTTCTTGAAGGACGGCACCTTCGATGGCCTCGGCGTCGGCGTTGCCCTTCCCATAGAGGCGAAGACGGCCTACCTGACGGCCGTGCTCGCCGAAGCCGGGGCGGAAGTGGCGCTCGCCAGCCCCGGCCCGTTCTTCGTGCAGGACGACGTAGCGGCGGCCCTCGCCGAACGCGGCGTGACGGTCTACGCTTCCTCCGAAAACGACCCCGAGGACGCCGACCGCGAGCTCGAGCGGGCCCTGGATCGAGCGGCGAACGATCGAGACGCCGTCCTTATAGACGACAGGGCGGGATTGGTACGTCTCGCGCACACCACGCGACGGGAGTTGCTGGGCCGCATCCGTGGGGCGTCCGAGGAGACGACGAGCGGGGTGGCGAGGTTCAGGGCGATGGAGCGGGAGGGCATCCTGGAGTTCCCCGCCATCGCGGCGAACGACGCGAGATGCAAGTACCTCTTCGACAACCGCTACGGGACGGGCCAGTCGACGCTGACGGCGATCATGCAGAACACCAACCTGATGATCGGCGGCAAGCGCCTAATCGTGCTCGGCTACGGCTGGTGCGGTAAGGGCATCGCCCACTACGCGGCCGGCCTCGGCGCACGCGTCTCGGTGTGCGAGGTAGACCCCGTTCGCGGTCTCGAAGCCTACGCCGACGGTTTCGACGTGCTGCCAGCGGTCGATGCCGCTGAGATAGGAGAAATCTTCGTGACGGCCACGGGGAGCACCGACGTGCTGACCGCCCAGCACTTCGAGAGGATGCGCGACGGTGCGATCCTGGCCAACGCGGGCGGGGTGGACGTGGAGATAGACGTGGAAGGCCTCGCATCAGCGGCGACCGGCGCCCGCGAGGTGCGCCGCAACGTCGAGGAGTTCACGACGGAAGATGGCCGGCGGCTCTACCTCGTAGGGCGCGGCATGGTCGTCAACCTCACGGCCGGCGACGGGCACCCGGTCGAGATCATGGACCTGACCTTCGCGATACAGGCCCTCTGCGCCCACCGCCTCGCGAACGAGCACGCCTCGATGGAGAACAGGGTGCACCTCCTGCCCAAAGAGATCGACGACGAGGTGGCCCGGACGAAGCTCGACGTGGTCGGCATGGGAGTCGACGCCCTGACGCCCGAGCAGCAGGAGTTCCTGGCCGGCTGGCGCGGGTGATTTCAGCATTTCAGCTTGTCAGCACTTCAGGAAGATAGGAAGGCCGACAAGTTGAAGTGCGAATTGCTAATCGGCTATTAGTCTGCCGCGTTGACCAGGTAGCCTTTGTTGTTGGGCGGGCCGTAGACGAAGCCCTGGAAGTAGGCGCCTGCGGCCGTGTTGAAGATGAGCGCGCCGCCCCTGTAATCCAGAAAGTCGTCCGAGTCGATAAACTCGACGGAGACGGAGTCGAAGTCGGCGTAGCGGGCCTTTATATCGCGTGTGACGAGCGTGAGGTCCTGCCCGGTCGTCGCCCTCGTGTCCACTACCAGGGTCATCCCACGGGCTCCGTTACGCGCGCTCCTCTCCGTCTGCAGGATCTCGTAGTCAGGCACGTCCTCGGGCCGGTCGAAGCTGCCGATGCTGACGTCGGGGGGATCCGGGGTGACGTAGGAACTGCTCACTGCCACGTAGGGCTGGGGGGCGGAGCGGAGATCCGGCGCCTCCACGGCGGACACCGGTCCGTCACCGAAGGGCCAGAGGACGACCGCGCAGACAGCAAGTAGCGCCACGGGCAGAGCAAAGAACAGCATGGACCGCGATTTCGGCATACAGGGAAGTCTAGCCGCCAGCGCAGCGTAAAGCTCACACTATACGGCTTGCAAGATGTATTAAACTAAAGAGGCTAAAGATTTCGTATCCTGGGAGGAGCATTTCAGATGGCTCAGAGAACGTATGACGTCGTGATAATAGGCTCTGGTCCTGCGGGGTATACGGCGGCCCTCTACGCGGCCAGGGCGAGCATGAAAGTGTTGGTTTTCCAGGGTTTCGAGAGCGGCGGACAGCTCATGCTCACCTCCGACGTGGAGAACTATCCCGGCTACAAGGACGGCGTGATGGGCCCCGAGATGATGGACGACTTCGAGGCCCAGGCCGCGCGCTTCGGGGCCGAGATGCGACCCGACAACGTCGAGCGGGTGGACTTCTCGGAGCGTCCGTTCAAGGCGTGGGCAGAGGACGAGGATGAGCCAGTATTCGCCAGGGCCGTCGTCATCGCAACGGGCGCCAAGGCCAAGTGGCTTGGCCTCGAGAGCGAGCAGCAGCTCATGGGCAAGGGCGTGAGCGGCTGCGCGACCTGCGACGCCTTTTTCTACAGGGGCAAGAAGGTCGCCGTCGTCGGCGGGGGAGACACGGCCATGGAAGAGGCCGGGGTTCTCGCCAAGTTCGCTGATGAGGTGGTTTTGATCCACCGCCGCGAGGAGTTCAGGGCGTCCAAGATCATGCTCCAGAGGGCCGAGAACAACCCCAAGATCACGTTCATGACCGACACGGTCGTGGAAGAGATCCTGGGCGAAGACTCCGTCGAAGGAGTGCGCGTCAAGAACACGAAGACCGGCGAGGAGCAAACGGTCGAGGTGAGCGGCTTCTTCGCCGCCATCGGCCACGCCCCGGCGACGGGCCTCTTCGAGGGTCAGGTCGAGATGGACGAGGGCGGCTACATACTGCAGAAGGAGAACACGATGACCAGCGTCCCAGGCGTGTTCGCCGCCGGCGACGTCTCGGACACGCGCTACCGCCAGGCCGTCACGGCCGCGGGCGACGGCTGTAAGGCCGCCATCGACAGCGAGCGTTGGCTCGAGGAGCAGGGCGAGGCCCCTGAAGAGGCCGAGGACCCCGCCGTGTGGACCGCCGAAAAAGACGTGGCCAACCTGTAGGGTGGTTCGCGAACCGCCCCGACAAACGAGCGCCCCCCTACATTCTCGCCGGGGGCGTTCGTTTCTCTCTATGCGCCGCCAACAGGGGAATCTGGTGAGTCAGAAGACCATTTTGCTCGTCGAGGACGACCGGGATCAGGTCGTCCTTGCCATGCGCGCCCTCCGCAAACACGCCATCGTCGCCGAGGTTGATGATGTCGTGGTCGCAGAAAGCGGCGAAGAGGCTATCAACCACCTCCTCGGTGGGGGCTCGCACGAGGGAAGGGATACCGAGGTCACGCCCGAGTTCGTGCTCCTCGATGTCCATCTCTCAGGGATAGACGGCCTCGAGGTCCTGAAGCGGCTGCGCGACGAAAAGACGCACCTTTTGCCGGTGATCCTTTCTCTTCCTCCAAAGAGCACGTGTTCGAAGGCTACGAGCTCGGCGCGAACTCCTACGTCAGCAAGCCGGCCAACTTCGAGAGGTTCTCGGAGGCGATGCGGGACCTGAGCTGGTACTGGCTCGACTACAACGAGAAGCCGTAAGCCGCGGTCATGCTAGGGAGCCAGTGCGATCCAGTGCTCCCTCCACCCCCGCGACCGTGAGCGTAGCCGCCACGGGGCAACCCCGCACGAAGCCGAAGAAGGGGCCGAAGTCCTTCGTAGCGGGGAAGCCGGTAACGAACAGGCCTGGCAGGCTCGACTGGAAGTGCTCGTCGAGCACGGGAAAGCCGTCGGCGAGTTCCAGGTCGTCCAGGACGCCGGCCAGGTAAGGGACCTTCGTCATATCGGGTTTGTAGCCGGTGGCCAGGATGACGTGATCCACGACGAGTTGGTTTCCGTTAGAGAGTTCTACCTGGATACCACCGTCCGGGAGCTCCCTGCAGCCTATCACGAAGGCGTGCGGCCAACGGTGGACGGAAGGTTTGTCCAGGCGCTGGGTGAGCCAGGGCTCGAGCTTGAGCCTTCCTTCAGCCCAGAACCTGCGCGCTACCGCATCGCGCTCCGCGGCCGGCAGGTTCCTGAACCACCCGGGTATGGAGGCTGTGAGGTCCATCAGCCCGTCGACGAAGCTCCAGTCGGAGGCGGTGAACTCCGGCGTGTCGTGCCGGTAGATTACGTGGATCTCCTCGGCGTCCATGTCGGCGAGCAGGGCCGCCCACTCGAACGCACTCTGGCGCCCGCCGACTATGAGGACCCTGGAACCTCGCATCTCCTCGAAGTCGACCGTCGTGCAGGTGTGGGACCAGCGCCCGGGCGAGAGGGACTCTTCGACCCACCTGGGCATCACGGTGAAGTGGGTTATGCCGGGCGCGGCGACCACGGCGTCGGCCGTGATGCGCCGGCCGCTCTGGAGCGTAGCCTCGAAGTGCCCGTTCGGATGGGAGAGCTCCTCGACCATGTCGGGAAGAACCTCGAGGCCGGCCTTCTCTTGAAACCACGTCGCGTAATCGATAAACAGCCTGACGGGGATCGGGTCGACGTCGGCCGGGTCGATGCCGCGCTCCTCAAGATAAGACTCGAACGTGTCCTCTCTGGCAGCGTCCAGGTGCCAGTCGGCGCCCGAGCGCAAGAACATCCCAGCGGGCATGTTGTCGCGCCAGAAAGCCATCGGCTGTCCGACGACGAGCGGTTCGATCCCGACCCGGCGTGCGTAGGCCGCGGTCGCCAAGCCGTAGGGTCCCGCCCCGATCACCAGCAATGGTGTGCGGCTCTCCCCGTTCATGTGCTCGATGTTGGACTTAGGCATTCCGGATTCTCCTCGTCTCGCGCTCGCTGATCCGACGGTAACATCCTATTGGTGCACCGTCGGAAAGCGCATCCCCCAAATGGACTATTTCCTGCGTTTATCGAAGGATCTGGGTGAATCACCGCCGGTCGGGTCGTCGAACCTCCGCGGATTTCACTACTATGTGGTCGCCTGGGTCGTGACGAAGTGAAGTGGAACACGAAAGGGATGCACATGCGTGTCGAAGTCGAAACCCGGAACCTGGGTGGGGGGACTTCGTGGGCGAGCCCGCGGTAACGGACGAGATCTTCTACGAGGGCGAATTGACCGGCGACGCCCCGACGATCGGGTCCGGGCGCTGGTGGATCAGGTAGATGAGATCGCCGAGATTCCCAACTCGCTCCGGCAAGGTACATAGGTGCGTCTGCTCGGGACGAGCCTGACGGGGAACACGGGCGCTTCCACCGGAGGCGGCTAGACGGGCTTCCTGCGTCCTACCATGTGAATGAGGCGCGCCACGGATCTGTAAGGCTCCCTCTTCCCAGCTTCCCACTCTAGCTCCAATATTTCAGGCAGGTCCTCGCCCGGCACACTATCCCCGAGATGGTCCGAGAACACCCGCACCCCGTACCAGCGCTCGACCGCGAGGCCGGCTTCGGCGAACGCTTCGGATAGTCCCTCGACCGTGTCTCCGCGCGTGATCACGCCGAGACGTCCCAGGTCCCTGTCCGCCTCAAGCAACGAGAGCGCGTCCCGGTAACGGCCTTCGAGGGCGGGACGCACGGCCAGGGCCGAAGCATTCTTTGTCAGGACGGAGACGATGCCCCCGGAAGGGGCCAGCGTAGATAGGCCCTGGATCATGGGCCATGCATCCTCCAGGTACATGAGCACCCCGTGGCACAGCACCGCGTCGAACTTCTCCCCGCCGAGCACCTCGTGCCCCCGCTCACCCTCGCCTTCGACGAGACGCACCCGACGGCGAACGTCCTCGTCTTCCGACGCGAGCCTTCGGCGCGCTTCGTCGAGCATCTCCGGGGAAGGGTCGAGGATCGTTACCTCGTAGCCTTTGCGGGCTAGTCTTATCGACTGCTGGCCGGCACCGCCTCCCACGTCGACGATGCGGGCCGGCGGGCCACTCAGGTGTTCGGCTAGTGCGCGGTCGACCAGTTCGTGGCGGACTACCCGGCGCAGGGTCCCGCCAGATGAGTTGTAGCCCGCGGCGAGTCTGGCGAAGGGGTCGTTCACGGAGGCGGCTACTTGCCGTCCTTCAGGTACTTCTCGAACTCGGCGAGGGGGAGGCAGTTGATCACGCTCCCCTTCTCGACCCAGGCCCGCCTAGCCTGCGAGACGCCGTACTTCATATAGCTCAGGGCCCGCTCGTCGTGAGCGTCGGTGTCGATGGTGATCCTGACGCCAGCCCCGATGGCCTCCCTGACGTAGGGAACGGAGAGGTCGAGGCGATCGACGTAGGCGTTGAGCTCGAGGGCCGTGTTCGTAGCGGCGGCCTCCCGGATGAGGCGCGACACGTCGACCTCGTACGGCTCCCTGCGGTTCAGGATGCGGCCCGTAGGGTGGCCGATGGTCCGCACGTAAGGGTTGTTGATCGCACGCACTATGCGCTCCGTCATCGCCTCTTCGCCGACCCTAAAGGAGGTATGTACGCTTGCCACAACGAAATCCAGGGTGGCGAGCACGTCGTCCTCATAATCCATAGTGCCGTCCTTGAGGATGTCCACCTCGGAGCCGCAGAAGAGCCTTATCTCGTCGTACTTCTCGTCGGCCTCCCTCACGGCCTTAAGCTTCTCTTCTAGACGCTCGGGAGAGAGGCCGTTGGCCACCCTGAGGCTCTGGGAGTGGTCGCAGAACACCAGGTACTCGTAGCCGAGCTCGATTGCGGCCTCGGCCATGCTCTCGATGGTGCCCTTGCCGTCGGAGTAGTTGGTGTGGACGTGCAGGTCGCCGCGGACGTCCCCTACGGAGACGAGGTCGGGCAGGCTGCCCTTGTCGGCGGCTTCGATCTCCCCGGTGTCCTCGCGCAACTCAGGGGGAATGTACGCGAGGTCGAGCCGCGAGTAGAGATCCTCCTCCGTGGCGACGGGTTCGTAGTCGCCCGTCCCTGCTTCGGCAAGGCCGTACTCGGAGATGTTTATGCCCATCTTGACGGCCCGCTCACGCAGCGCGATGTTGTGGGCCTGCCCACCCGTGAAGTGGTGCAAAAGCGTGCCGTAGGCCTCGGGATCTACGATCCTGAGATCCACTTCCGTGCCGCCGCTCAAGACGAAGACCTTTTTGGGGCCGTGGGCGAGGACTTCTTCTGCGAACGGAGCCTCGGCGAAGTCGTCCGCGAGTGAGGCGGGGTCTGTGCTCGCGGCGACGATGTCGATGTCGCCGATGGTCTCTTTCATGCGGCGCAGGGAGCCCCCGACTTCGGCCCTCTCGGTCGCCGGCTGCGAGCGGACGAAGGAGAGGATCCGGTCTCCCAGAGCGGTCGCGTCGTCGAGAAGCATGCGGCGTTCTGTCGTGTTGTAGGTTTGCGCGGCCTGCACCATCTTCTCCGCGCTCTTCTTGCCGAAGCCTTTGAGGGAGGAGATGCTCGCCGGGTCCTCCGCGGCCAACTCCTCGATGTTGGTGACGCCGAGTTCTTTCCACAGGCGTCCGACCGTGCGCGGCCCGACGCCGGGCAGGCGCGTCATCTCCACGAGGCCGACGGGGATCTCGTCCGTCAGTTCGGCGAGGAGTTGGGGCGTCCTGTCCTCGGCGAGGTCGCGGATCACCTCGGCCGTCGTCGCGCCGACGTGGGGCAACGTCTTGAGATCTTCCACCTCGATTGCCTGGCGCCCGAGGGCGGCCACCGACTCGGCGGCCCGCTGGTAGCCGAGCACGCGGTAGTACGCCTCGTCTTTGATCTCCATGAGCGTCGCGATCGTCTCGAGCGCCCGTACGATGTCGTTGTTGTTCAAGGTGCCCGCTCCTCCTCTTCCGGACCAGCCGTCCGACACGGGGATTATACGCGCCGCTCGGGAACCAAAACGGGCTAGAATCTCCCTGTGTCCAAGAAGCGAAGAGACATAGTCCGCTGGCTAGCCGAACGCCTGACGTTGGTCGCCGCCCTCTGGCTCGCGGCGGGGCTGGCGTTTTCGGCGTTCGTGATCTGGGCCTTCTTCGGGCTGACAGAGGAGGTTGTCGAAGGCGACAGCAGCGCCTTCGACAGGGCCGTCCTGCTCTGGATCCACCAGAACGTCCCCGACTGGCTCGACGGGCCTATGCGCCTGGTCACGGCCCTCGGCTACTACTACGCCGTCGTGCCGCTCCTCGCCGCGGCGGTCTACTTGTTTTACCGGAGGGGCTGGCGGCTCGCGGCCGTACTTCTAGTCGTCTCGACCGGGGGAAGCATCGTGCTCACGACCGTCCTGAAAGGCGTGTTCCAGCGGGCGCGTCCGGAGCTGTTCGACTCGGGCTACCAGGCGTCCTTCTACTCCTTCCCGAGCGGGCACGCCACGGTCGCCGTCGGGTTCTACGGGATGCTGACGGTGGTCCTGGCATACCGGCTAGGGGGGCTCGCGCGGTGGGCCGTGGCTATCTCGGGAGTTCTCATCGTGCTCCTGATAGGGTTTTCCAGGCTCTACCTCGGCGTCCACTACCCGACCGACGTACTCGCCGGCTACCTCTCGGCCCTCCTGTGGCTGGTCTGCGTGGGGGGCGTCTACGCGCTGTGGCTCTCGGTCAGGGGCTTGAGGGCGGCAGAGTCCGGCCGCGACACCGGGTAGTATCATCCCCTGATGGAGAACTTCCTCCATCTCATCGAGCAATATGGGTACCTCTTGATCTTCTTCGGGGTGATGGCCGAGAGCATGGGGGTGCCTCTGCCGGGAGAGACCATCCTTATCTCCGCGGGCATCGTGGCCCAGCGGGGGAGCCTGAATCTCGGGGACGCGATCCTGCTCGGCATACTCGGTGCCGTGGTTGGGGACCAGATCGGCTACTGGATCGGCCGCGAAGGTGGCCGCCCGTTCATACTCCGCTACGGCCGCTACGTCTTTATCACGCCTGGGCGTCTGGGCCGCGCCGAGGCTTTCTTCGCCCGTCACGGCGGCAAGGCAGTCTTTATGGCGCGCTTTTTCTCGGGCCTCAGGGTCTTCGGCGCGCTGGTTGCCGGGATGAGCCGGATGCGCTGGGTGACTTTCTTCGTCTACAATGCCCTCGGCGGCGCCATCTGGGCCACGACGGTCGTGCTGGCTGGGTACTTCCTCGGGCGGAGCCTCGGGGCGGTGGAGCGTTGGACGGGGCGGGCCTCCGTGCTGCTCCTCGCGCTTGCCGGACTCGCGCTCGTCCTCTACGTAGGTTACCGGTGGGTGCTGCGGCACCCTGAGCGGGTCAAAGCAACGTTCGAGCGGGTCGGGGGCCGTCGCGTCTACACCTTCCTGGAGAGTCCCGCGAGACTCTGGCTCGGGCGCCGGTTCTCCCCCCACGAGGTCTACGGCCTCGCCCTTACCCTCGGGCTCCTCCTGACCGGTCTCTTCTCCTGGGCATTCGGCGGCATCGTGCAGGACATCGTGGCCAGGGACCCTCTCGTGAGGACGGATCTCGCGGTGCTCCGCTTCTTCCACTCGCGCACCGAGCCTTATCTGACCGCCAGCGTGAACGTGTTCGAGACGCTCTTCTCCGCCTGGGTGCTCCTCGCGTTGGCCGCCCTAGCCGGCTCCGCGCTCTTGATCCTCTCACGCGAACGCGAAGACTTCGACACGGGGTTGTCGGGGGTGGTCCTGCTGGCGATGGCTCTCGGCACGGGTGCCCTCACGGTTCTCTTCAAGATTCTATTCCACAGGCCCAGGCCGCCGAGCTCGCTCCAGCTCGTGCACGAGACGGGCTACGGGTTCCCAAGCTCCCACGCCGTGGCGGCCGTCGCCGTCGGGGCGGCCGTCTGGTACCTGTTCGGACTCCGTCCTCTGGTGCGCTGGGGCGGCTCGTGGCGGGAGAGGGCGAGGATCGGGCTTTTCGTCGTGACGCTCGCAGTTCTCGTAGGGTTTGGGCGCGTGTACACGGGGGCGAACTACCCGAGCGACGTGCTGGCCGGATGGGCCCTCGGCGGTGTGTGGGCGTCCGTCTGTCTGACGGCGGCCGAGGTATTCAGGCGTCTGCGCGCCGAGGGCAAACCGCTGCCGGAGGCGGGCGTCAGGTACGCCCGCTTCTCGCTCATCGGGGTCTCAAACGCCATGGTCGACCTGGGGGCCATCAACCTCCTGCTCTTCCTCTATGCCACGCGCGAACCGGGGCTTCTCGTGCTCTTCAACCTGCTGGCGCTGGCCCTTACGAACGTGAACAGCTACCTGTGGAACACCTTGTGGACCTTCAGGGGACACGCACGTCACGACGCGCGGCAGATGGGCCTGTTCACCCTGCAAGGGGTGCTGAACGCCGCGATCGCCAGCGGTGTGCTCTGGATCGTCGCCCACCTGCTCCTGGCTCTCTATCCCGCTCTCTCCGCGCAGTTGGCCGGAAATATTGCGAAGCTCGCCTCGATGTTCGTCGCCTCGAGCACGAGCTTCCTCTTTTTGCACTTCCTGGTCTTCGGCAAGAAGGGCGGTTGACCCCGAAAAGCTAGAAATTGCCGTGAAAGGATGATAGCTTCTCGTCGTGCTCGAAGCGATCCTGCACCCGCTCATTAATTTCGTCACCGAGACCATCGGCAGCTACGGCGTCCCCGCGGTCTTCGTGCTCATGGTGCTTGAGAGCATGGGCATCTTGATCCCCTCAGAGGCGATCTCGCCGTTCGCCGGCTACCTGGTCTCAGAAGGTAAGATGAGCCTCCTAGCAGCGGTGACCGCCGGCGTGCTCGGAAACCTCGTAGGTTCCTGGGTCGCCTATTCCATAGGCATGTGGGGCGGACGCGGGCTCTGGTTCCACTACGGCAAGTACGTCGGCGTGAAGGCGCACCACCTGAACACCGCCGAGAAGTGGTTCGACCGTTACGGCGAGTTCACAGTCTTCATCTCCCGCTGCCTGCCCGTGGTCCGCACCTTTATCTCGTTCCCCGCTGGCACGGCCAGGATGAACTTCGCCAAGTTCACCCTTTACACCCTACTGGGTTGCATACCCTGGGTCTTCGCGCTGACTTACATCGGGTACGTGCTAGGCGAGAACTGGGAGACCATAGGAGACTACCTGCACTACCTGGACTACGCCGTCGCCGTGGCGCTGGTTGGCGGGGCCGTCTACCTGTTCTGGCGCTGGAGGCGCAGCGCCTCCTAACACGGACGGTCCGTCGCTCCGCTAAAATGGCTCGGTGCATTATCTAGAGCTTTTATTCCTTGGGATCATCGGGGTCATCGGGGGGATGCTCTCGGGGCTCGTCGGGGTAGGTGGCGGGATCGTGTTCGTGCCAGGCCTTCTATTCGCTGGTGGATGGCAAATTCAGGAGGCCGTCGCGGCCAGCCTGGTGATCATTATTTTCAGCTCGCTCTCGGGCACTATTCGCAACGTCAGGAGCAACGACCCCGTGAACTGGCGGGTCGCCGGTCTCCTCTCCCTGGCCGTCGCGCCCTCGTCCCTGATCGGGGTCCTCATAAGCCGCGTCTCGCCCGAGATAGTGGTGCAGGTGGCCTTCGCCACGCTCCTCCTCGCCCTGGCCTACCCGACCGCCCGCGGCAGGGGCGACTACGAAAGCGGCAGCAAGTCCATACCGCTCCCCCTCGTGTTCCTCGCCGGTATCTTTATAGGAACACTCTCGGGGCTCGTCGGGGTCGGCGGCGGGGTGGTGATGGTTCCGCTGATGGTCCTGGGCATGGGCCTGACCACGAAACGGGCCGTCTCCACGAGCCTCGCCGTCGTGATGTTCACCGGCATCGTGGGGGCCGCTGGATACGTGGCGACCGGCTTCAGGGACCCTCAGCAACTCCTCAGCCTGCCGCCCCTGATTGTAGGTTCCGTGATCGGTGCTCCTTTAGGGGTCCGCATCAGGGACTGGCTGCCCGAGAGCGCGGTAGGGATCGGCTTCGGCGTCTTTATGGTGATCGTCGCGCTCCGTCTCCTCGGCGAGGCGTTCGGCGTGTTTTAGATCGGCTCGTTTTCGTAGCCTGAAGCCTTGAACCCAGAGACTGCGGCGGCGACTGCCGTGCACGCGCTGCAGCCCATGACCGCCACGACCACCAGCCAGCTAGCCGCCGTTGGGGTGGCGAGGATACCGTCGTCGCCGGCGAAAAGGGCGGGGTCCTGTACCCAAAGCGCAAGCCCCCAGACGACCGTGGCGGCCGACACGACTACCATCGCCACGGCGGCGAGCGCCGCGGGGTAGAGGGCGAACCGGTAGAGGCGTTCCCCGACGCCCGAGCGTCCGATGGCTGCCGAGACCGAGGCGGTGCTTGCGAGAACCGCGAGCATGAACATTACGACTATCGACACGAAGAGCACCACGTTTACGGGGTCGTGTACGGCCGGATCTCCGAAGATGGGATCTACGACCCTCACCAACACGAGCACATACCCGACAAAGATGCCTGCAGTGATCGGCGGCACGCACAGGAGCAAAGGTACGTCCTTGCGTCCGCTGCCAATTGCGTTTCTGAGGGCAGCGAACATGATGGGCGCACCGCCCGCGAGTACAGCCACCAGCGCGATGAGGGCGCCCACGACGATGGCGTCGAAGGCTACCCCCACGGGCGCGCTCTCGTGCGCCGCGCGGACAAAGTCTTCGTACTCGGTCATCTTCTGGAAACCCACGCCGGCGGCCATCACGCCAGCCCAGGCCCACAGCACGAGCAGCACCGAGCGGCGCATCCTACTCCCTATCAAAGCCACGCTCCTTTCGTGGATCACCTGCGGAAACAACCAGGCATCGAGTGCGCCCGTCGCGACGTCGTAAACGTCCGACACGGATGCCGGCCGCTCCTCGAGCATGGCCCCGAATTCGTCCTCGTAGCGCTCGCGCCACGCCCGCGGGTAGAGCCTGACGATCCGCTTGAGGAGCCAGCTCACGCGGTCGCCAACCTTCCCAGCCCCGCCCGGGCGAAACCCTCGATCTCCCTGAGCTTCGCCTCCAACGCGGAAGCTCCTGCCGCCGTGATGCGGTACGGCTTGCGCCTCTCATCCGAAACTAGAGGCTCCGCGAGACCCCGCCTCTCCAGACGCGCCAGGGCCCCATACAACGTCCCCGGCCCGAGCCTTACCCCGCACGTCGCCCCAATGTCCTCCATCATCGCGTAGCCGTGCTTCTCGCCACCAGCCAGGCTCACGAGAATGAAAAGCGCAGGATCGGAGAACCGCCCCAACCCAGAAACCTCCTCAACCATCTCCCTCCTAATTTATTACGCAACACGTAATATTACGTGTTGCGTAATATTACGACCACGAGCATTCTGCGTCAACCCTCCATGCGTCAGGTTTAGAGGCTCGGGGGAGAAAGTTTTGGGGAGGGCGATGTTTTATGGGCTATTTGGGTCTTGGTGAGTTATCCTAATGCCTCATGACCGAGCGACCGTACTACGAGGATCAGCAATTCCGGACATCCGGTGAGGAGCGCCGGCCCCCGCGCAAGAAGAGTGGGGGAGCGCTCGAGTACCTGGTCATACTGCTGGTTTCCTTCGCGCTCGTCTTCGGCTTTGTCAGGCCGTTCGTCATGGAGGCTTTCTGGATCCCTTCCGGCAGCATGATCCCGACGCTCGAGATCGGCGACAGGGTGCTCGTGAACAAGTTTATCTACCGTTTCACTGAGCCCGAACGTGGGGACATCATCGTGTTTCAGAGCGTCGATAACCCCGACGAAGACCTCATAAAACGCGTCGTCGGCCTGCCGGGAGATACGATAGCGGTCCGCCGCGGCAAGCTCGTGCTGAACGGCGAACCTCAGAAAGAGCCATTCACGAACAAGAACCTCCCCGACAGGAGCTTCTACGCCAAGATCACGGTCCCCAAGGGCCACGTCTTCGTCATGGGCGACAACCGCGGCAACTCCGCGGACTCCCGCGTATTCGGCCCCCTGCCAAAGAAGAACATAGAAGGCGAAGCCTTCATACGCTTCTGGCCCCCGCACCGCATCGGCGGCCTACTCTGAGGTGAGCGCGGAAGGTCCCTAACCGTCCCGGCGAAACGTTGGGCTCAAGGGCCTGCTCGAGAGCCCCTCATGCTCCTCGTCTCTTTCGCCCTCGTCTTCGGTTTCGTCCGCCCCGTTGTCGCGTCTCCTTTTTATGTCGGCTCGGGGAGCATGAAGCCCACGCTACACGGTTGCCAGGGGTGTACGAACGACCGGGTCCTCATAAACAAACTCGCCTACGACCTCGAAGAACCCGAGCGTGGTGACATAGTCCTCTTCCGCGACCCCGAAGGCGGAGCAGAACCCCTCATAAAGCGCGTCATCGGGCTTCCGGGAGATAGGATAGCCGTACGCCACGGCAAGCTCGTCCTGAACGGTGAGCCTCTGAAAGAAACCTACGTCGTAAATCGAGGTTGCGTCAGGGGAGCGCCCAAGACGCGCTCGTTCGGGCCGGTTACGGTCCCCGAGGGTCACGTCTTCGTGATGGGGGACAACAGGGCCCTCTCCTACGATTCGCGCTTTTTCGGTCCCGTTCCGGAGGACTCCCTCATCGGCGAAGCCCTGTTCCGCTTCTGGCCGCCAGGGCGGGTGGGAGACCCGGGTTGAGGTACCTTGAAAAGCGGGAAGCGCCACCGCGCAGACCCGCACCTCTTGCTACCCGTGGATTCCCGCTTTCGCGGGAACGACCGATGAGAAGGACCATAAGATAAGGGCGTCCGCCGCCCGCAAGGAAGCTGACTGCCGACAAGCCGAGGCCGTAGGCCGAGGCATGCTGATATGCTGACGAGCGAAGTCCGAAGGGCGCTGCGTGCTATGAAACCACCTGTTCGTTGATGGTGCGGGGATCGAAGTA
>DATDKB010000459.1:0-2243 GCA_036520255.1 Rubrobacter sp.
TCGTTCCCGGAAGCTCGGGGGCGAGCACGGCGTACGCGGCGGCCTCTGGCGTAGGCTGCTCAGGGTCGGGCAGATTTTCCCCGGGGTTAGGCTTATCGCGTGCCTTCGCGGGGGCCTTCCCCGCGTTGGCCCCGTCGCCGGGTTGGGAGGGCGTCTCTTGTGATTGTGAACCAGCGGCTTCCTTCGAAGAGCCGCCGGCAAGGAGGCCGCCGTCAGAGGCCTGGACCGCAACGTAGGCGGACCCGGCTATGAGCACCGCAAGCACGGCAAGGAGGCCCAACTTCCGGCGACGCCGGTTCTTGGCGAACATCTTGCGGCGGGAAAGCGAGTTCACGGCGTGTTAGTGGGGGCTTGCCCAACCGGTGGTGTTCGTGGGATCGGACCACCCAGCGACCCGCGGGGCCGTGGTCTTGTAGTGTGGGGCGTCCTCCGGGACCGGCGGGTTGTAGCTGTAGCGGTACGAGTACAAGGCGCCGTCGCGGATCACATTACCGTTTTCGGTCACCTTCTTGTAGGTGGTCCACTTGATCCCCCTGACGGGGTCCTCCCACAGCTTCTTCGTGCTCATCTCGACCTTCTTGCCCGTCGGCTGGCCGAGGATCTGGGCGTTGAGTATGCCCTTGTCGTCGACCCACTCGCGGACGACTATGTAGCCGTCGGTGGTGTTCTTGAACTTCATATCCTGGGCGCCCCAGCCGTTTTCCCCAAACCAGACCGTCGCGTCGAAGCCAGGCTTTATGTAGGGGAGCACGGCGTAGTGCGGATGACGCTCGACGATCTCCAGCCCGGCGTAGTTGGCGGCCATGTAGACGGTGGAGGAGACCTGGCAGAGCCCGCCGCCGTTGGCGACGCCGATGCCGCCGTTGGAGAAGGTCTTGGCTTCTTTGTAATGGAGCGACTGGGTCAGCTTGAGGAACGAGAACACCTCGCCGGGCGCCAGAACCGTGTTGTTGACGGCGGCGGCGGCCAGCTTCATGTTGTACTTGCGGTTAGGGTTCGAGTCCCAGAGGAAGTCGGTCTGGAACTTGCCGATTACCTCCTCGGGCTTGTAACTCTGAACCTCGGCCGTGGTGACCTCGGGTTTGGGGGGTGGACCCTGGGCGATGGGAACCTGGCCGCTCATGTTCTTGAGCGCCCCTTCGAGGTTGGCCAACGTGGCGTCCTGATCCAGGACCCTGCCGTTTTCGGCCTCTTTGACCTCTACCTTGCCGTCGTCGGTGACGCTGAAGGAGGCGTTTTGGGGCTCCTCGTTGTACCCTTCCGCCGCCTTCGCCAGTACGCCTTTAGCTTTGTCCTGGTCGTATCCGGCGACGAGGTCGATCTGCGTCCCCCCGAGACGCGAGCCCACGGCGTCGGAGATGTGCTTGAACACTCCTCCCCTGCGTCCCACGGCGTAGGCTTCATCCACCGCCTGGGCCGCGTTTACGTTTACGCCGAGGTCGTCCCCGCCGATGGAGAACCCGTCCTTGCCGGTGCCGAAGGAGATCTCCTCGAACGTCGCGGAGGCGTCGCCCTGCACGGTCTTCTGGGCCTCGGCCCTGGTCATCCCGCCTACGTCCACGGAGCCGATGCTGACGCCGCCCGAGATCTCGTCGTCACCGCCGCCCAGGAAGGAGAAAGCTACGACCCCGACCAGCAGGACGCCCGCGATCGCGGCCACGCCGGCGATCTTGCGCCTGCGGGCGTAGCTGGTCTTTCGGGGCTTGCGCCTCACCATCCGCGTCGTCTCCCCTTTAGACCGCCGGTTAGCCCGCGGCCCGACCTCCTTGCTTATTTCTTTCAAGTAGCCCCTCCTGCGATACCAGTTAGCGCCACCGACCTTGCAGGGTCCCCTGGAGGGTCTGCGGCGGCACACAAGCGCTAATTATTGCGGCAAGCGCCCGAACCTTCAACCTTTGCGGCAAAAATGTCTCGGAAATACACAATCCCTGCCTATAGTCGCCACGCGCCACACCAATCCGGCCCGCAGAACGCCCGCCGCGAACCGGCCGCTCCAAACTTGGCTTTTGCGAAACGCTCCATTACACTCTGCCTTTTGGATCTGCACCGAAAAACCCTACAGAGTGAGAGGTTCCTTGCGTCACAGATCACACAGAGCGGGCCACGGAGCGGAGTTAGGCTGATGAAGACGACGGTAGAGCTCGTCAAGGGATCGGAGCTGGAGGACAAGATCGCGCAGTTGCGCATCCTCTCGTACCCGGATTTTCCCGAGGTGCACGACGTGGAGTACTACTCCACCCTCT
>DATDKB010000460.1:0-3471 GCA_036520255.1 Rubrobacter sp.
GAGCAGAGCCAGTGCCACCAAGATATCCCAGCCCGGGGTGGCCTCCACGCCGAAGAGCGCGGCGGCGAACTGCCCTGCGCCGTAGGCGACCCCGGCGATGGTTATGAGGAGCGCCCACGCGTATACCCAGCCGGTGATCCAAGCGTAGTGCCTGCCCCACAGCCTCAGGGCCCACGGGTAAGGGCCGCCGGCTATGGGGTACTGCGAGAGCACCTCGGCGAAGATGAGGGCCACGAGGAGTTGTCCAGCCATGGCGATGGGATAGGTCCAGATCGCCGCCGCACCGCCTATGGCGACCACGAAAGCGAACAGCGTGTAGACGCCCACGAGCGGCGAGAGATAGGTGAACCCGAGGGAGAAGTTGGCGGCCAGGCTCATCGTGCGCGAGAAGTGGGATTTGTAGCCGAGCGCCTCGAGCTGGCGCGCGTCCTCGTCGAGGTTCTCGTCGCCCCGAATCGTGCCGCCCCCGGATGCCTGGGTTTCGCTCATCTGCCTATCCTTTCGGTATGGCGGGGACGGCCACTACCCCGCGAGCTTGAACACGAAGTCGAACTCGGTGCCACCCTTTCGCGAGCGCAAAAGCATCTCGCCCCTGGCGCGCCGGTAAGCGCCGGTGCCGCCGGTGATGGCGAGTACGCTGTCATGATCGTCGTAGAAAGGCCCATCGACGGTGATCTGGCCGTCGTGCAAGACCGTCGTCCAGGCGCACTCGTAGCTGCTTCCGGCCTCTATCCGGATGCAGCGACCCAAATCTTTACCCACGCTCTTCTTGTCTTGCTTATCGAACACCTTGTTGTGGAACGTCAGGATGTCTCCCGTGCTGTCGCCCTTCTTGCCGACGTCGACCGTCGTGTCGGTGTCGGCGTGTTCGATGACGTGGATCGTACGGGTAGATCCCCCGGCCGAACTTTCGCCCGAGCTCCCGCCGCAACCGCTAGCCAGACCCACCGTCAGCGCGGCAGCGCCAACAGCCGCCAGGACTCTCAACCCCTTCATGTCATCCTCCTACTCGGCTCGCGTGGTCGAGAAGCGTCGCCCGCCTGGGGATCGCTGACGCCGTCGGGCTTCCTGGCCGACACGAGATCACCCCTTTACAACACCCCATCGCACGTTCGATAACCCTTTACCCTTACAGTGAGCTCCATGCTAGCTAAGCTACAAGGGTGAGTCAAGCCCGTTTTGCGGGCCTGGTATTCGTGAGCTGGGCGGTCGAGATCAGGCCACCACGCCCCGAGTCGTGACGAAGGTGTGGTACCGTTCGCCGCTTATTTGTAGAATTCCGCCCGCGCACGTTTCATCAAGTACACTGGGCCTTCCGACGTATCCGCGGACTTGAAGTGCTCGAAGCCAACCTTCTCGTACGCCCTGATAGCGCCCGTGTTCCCCGGCTCGGGGTCGACTATGCAGACGTTGATGCTCTCATCAGCGAAGACGATTTCGTCGATAAAGCGCCGGATGACGAGCGGCCCCAGGCCCTTGTACAGCAGGTCCTCTTCTCCGATAAACAGGTCTATCCCTGCTGAGTCTTTGATGTCCACCAGCCTCTCGTGCTCTTCGTCGTCGGAGACTCCGTACGACTGGATGTATCCGACGGGCCGATCGTCGTACAGGATCAGGTACGGTGCGACCGGCTCTCTTCCTTCGATGTAGGCGGAGTACTCCTCCGACACCTCTTCGAAGGTGCCCGTGTCCTCGTGCCACCACCGGGCGACGTGTGGGGTGTGGAGCCAGCGGTGTATCAAGTGCAGGTCCGCGTTGCGCAGCCTCCGAAATCCGATGCTCGTGGACTCCAATGCGACCTCAACCCTGTTTCGGCTGGCGACCTCGGGACGCCTAATATCTGCAGCGCTCGACCGCTCTTTGCAACCTCGCCCTGGCGTCCGAGCGCAACACGGGGCCGTGGGCCATCACGACCGTGGCGAACCGTTCGCCGAGCAGCTTCTGCGCCGAGCGCTTGGCCATCGGGGGGTCCGTACACAAGGACTTACGGACGCCGACCCGGATCTTCCGCGGAAAGCACCCGAAGGCGTCGGCCGTAAACAGCAGGCCGTCCGCATCGCGAAGGAGCGAGGCGTGCCCGAGGCTGTGGCCCGGCGTGGAGACGATGCGGAATCCTGAAACGAAATCTCCTTCGCGTAGGATCTTTCCCACAGAGAACTTCGGTATGTCCTCCATGCCTGCCGCCATGCGACGAAAGATCGGGTTCGTCGGGAATGAGGGCGGCAGCTTGCCCGAGATAACCAGCGCCTCGTACTCTGTGGCACCGAGCTCAGCGTGGGGCGCCCACTCCTTCAACCCCTCCAGCCCCCCGATGTGGTCGCCGTGGTTGTGGGATAGGAAGATGCGCTTGAGGTCTTCCGGTCCCGAGCCGAGTGCAGAGAGCGCGTCGCGGATGCGGGCGGCCTCGCTCTCGGCGCCCGTGTCCACGAGCGTCCAGCCGTCGTCGTTTTCGAGGAGCAGGACGTTGATAGCGTTCGGGAATCTTATGGCGTCCACCCTATAGACGCCGGCCGCGATCTTTTCCGGAGAGCGTGCCATCACATCACCCGCTGGCCCGATGCCTCGCCGGGGCTGTAAGGGTACCACCACTCTTTCTTCTCGACCTTGGGGTCTATGTGGACGTGCTTCGACTCCTGGAACGCTTCCAGGCCCTCGCGTCCGAGCTCGCGTCCGATGCCGCTCCCCTTCTGGCCGCCGAAGGGGGCGGCGTCGTTGTCGGTGAGTGGGTCGTTGATCCAGACCGTCCCCGCCCTGAGCTCCCGCATGCAGCGGAGCATCTTCTCGAAGTCCTGCGTGTACACGTTCGCCCCGAGCCCGTAAGGCACGGAGTTTGCTTGCCCTATAGCCTCGTCCAAACTCCCGACCTCCACGATCGGTACCACGGGTCCGAACGTCTCATCCCGCATCACCGTCATGGACGGCGTAATGCCGGTGAGGACGGTGGGTTCGTAGAAGAAACCCCTCTCGCCGTACCGCTCGCCGCCGACGACGAGCTTCGCGCCCTTCTCCAGCGCTTCCCCGACGTGGCGCTCGACCTTCTCGCGGCCTGGGGCGTTTATCATGGGCCCTATGTCCGTCGAACGGTCCATCGGATCACCGACGTTCAATGTCTCGACGAAGCTCCTTGAAGCCTCGACGAAGTCCTCGGCCACCTTGCTCATCACGTAGAAGCGCTCCGAGGAGGTGCAGACCTGTCCGGCGTTCAGGCAGGCGGCCCACACGGCGCCCTGCGCGGCGATCTCGATGTCCACATCGTCACAGATAATGAATGGGTCCTTGCCGCCGAGCTCGAGGTTCGCACGAATAAGACGATCCGCCGCGACGTGAGCGACCTTCCGTCCTGTCGCCTGGCTCCCCGTGAACGCCACCATGTCCACGCCGGGGTGCCTCACCAAAGCATCGCCCACGTCCCCCGCCCCGTAGACGCCTTGGAGGACGCCGTCGGGCAAGTCGTCCATAAGCTCGATCATC
>DATDKB010000461.1:0-6783 GCA_036520255.1 Rubrobacter sp.
CGGGAGCACGCCTAGTCCTTCTCATCCATCATTTCCGCGAAAGCGGGAATCCACGGGTAGCAGAAGTCGTGGGCCGACGCGCGTCGGTGAGCGCGCCCTGCCATTACAATCCACCCGGACTCAGACTGCCTCATCAGCCAAAAACACGTCAGAGTACCTGTAGCCTGATGCCTGTTTCGTCAGGCGTGGTCCCGAGAGACGTCTTCCACGGGACGCAGCTCGAGGTGCATTGTCGTGTTTCCGCGCAGGCGGTGGACCAGCGGGACCATGACGCCGTGCGAGAACGGGTACTTACGGGCCAGGAGACGGCCTGCGCGGGCTGACTCACTGCCTTCCAGCACCCTGGCGTGGGCCCGCACCGTAGGCCCTGTCGGCCTGCTGCGGGGTGTGCACGGGGCGACCTCGACCTCGGTCGGGGTTGTTACGGATGCGTTTCAGCTTCCACGCGGTGTCCCAGGTACGGAAGTATGCGTGGTCCCCTTCTACCACGATGTTGACGGCGGTGCCGACCGGGGTGCCGTCGCGCTTGTACGTGGTCAGCAAGACAGCCCACTGCTCTACGAACGGGTCGAGAATTTGCGCGGCGTTGTTCATCCTTCGTTTGCCTTCCTGCTGCCACTGTGACGCAGGCCAATCCTCGACAGAATGACCACGGGGAGCACGATCTGGAAGCCCAGGCTGACGAGTTGTGCGAGGTTGTCTGCCACGGAGAAGGCGTGGGTCTGTGTGAGGTGAAACGAGAAATGCGGCACGGTGTAGACGAGATAGGCGAGGAGCGAGACCTGCACGAGGCGCCGGTCGAGCAGGACCGCGGCGCTCGCCAGGAGCACGCCGAAGGCGAGGTTCAGTTCACCAACGTCACGGACCAGGTGCTCGTCGTAAGGACCCAGCGCAGACACCCAATCGCGGCCGGAGGACGGGAAGTCCGTATAGAAGGACTTAGGCAAGAACAGGGCCCATACTCCGACGATCAGTTCCCCGAGGGAGACGAACGCGAGGCCGGCCCTGATCCAAGACGCCCGAGAGGGGCGTCTCTGGGGCTCCCTCATCGCGCCGCCCGCTGCGCTGCGTGCCAGGGAGTCTCGAACCGGGACCGCAGAAAGTCTTCCCACCGGATCTCCCCGTAGGCGTTCTCCGGGCACAATAGAGCGCCGTCGCGAAACGCGCGGGCAGTCTTTCCTGGCACGGGAACCTCGAAGATCCTACGCCGCAGACCCGCCACCTTCAGGTAGGTGCGAGCGGCGCCGGACAGGGTGCTGACCTCAGGCCCCCCGATATCAGGGACACGGCCTGCAGGTCCGGATCTCACGATCTCAACCAGGCGGTCTGCGACCTCCCCGGCGTCTATGGGCTGGCCGAAGAATCCTTTTGGCATCGGCATCACGGGCAACCGATCTAGGAAGTGCAGGGCCATCAGGACAAGGTCATAGAACTGCGTCGCCCTCAGGATGGTGTAAGGGATCGGAGAATCCTCGACCACCCGTTCGGTGTCGAGCTTTACCCTGTAGTAAGGGTACGAGGCGGCCAGGTCTATACCAACGATGGAGATGTAGACGGTGTGGCTGACACCAGCACGGGTTGCCGCCCCGAGCAGGCGTCCCGTACCTTCTACGTCTACTCCGCGGGCCTTGCGGTACGGGCTCGAAGCGCAGTGGATTATGGTGTCGATGCCCTGTACGGCCGGTT
This sequence comes from Rubrobacter sp., assembly GCA_036520255.1. Lineage (GTDB taxonomy): Bacteria > Actinomycetota > Rubrobacteria > Rubrobacterales > Rubrobacteraceae > Rubrobacter_D. The sequence continues at coordinate 1,687 of DATDKB010000461.1, forward strand.
CCAGTCCCTCCCCCGTCAGCAGATCTCCGTGCGTTGTTCCGGGCTTTCGGCTGTGGCTGAGGACGCGCGCCTCGACGCCCGCGGCGTGGAGGCGATCCACCACGCGCCGGCCGAGCACGCCCGTTCCTCCGGTGACGAGGATCTGTGGCGTGTTCATCCCGCACCGTCCTCTCCCCGTTCCAGCGGTGGCACGTTCTCCAGTTTCTCGGGGTTGACGAGGAGACGGATGGTCTTGACCTTTCCCTCCAGGACATCGAAGGTGACGACGCCCTGGGGGCTGCCGTCACCGAGATAGCTGACGAAGCCTGGCCTTCCGTTGACGCGCGTTTTCCTGACGGTGAAGCCGGGTGGGACCTTGCTCAGAATCCCCACGAGGAAACGGGCAACGTTGACTGCACCGTAGATAGGGTTCAGGGCGGCGCGCGTCTTTCCTCCGCCGTCGGAGTAGAGGGTTACGTCTACGGAGAGTAGCCCGAGCAGGGACCCTATGTCGCCTTCGAGGCTGGCGTTCAGGAAGCCGTCCATGAGGCGTTTTTCCTGTTCGAGGGGGCTCTCGAAACGAGGTCGGCGGGCCGCCACCGACTGGCGGGCACGGCGTGAGATCTGACGCGAGTTAGCCTCGCTCTTGCCTACGAGGGAGGCTATCTCCGCGTACTCGTAGCCGAATACCTCCCTGAGCAAGAACACCGCCCGCTCGACCGGGGTGAGACTCTCGAGCAGGACCAGGAACGCCATCGAGAGCGAGCCGTCGAGGTCGACCATACCAGCGACCTCGGGAGCCTGCTCTTCTAGCAGCGGCTCGGGAAGCCAGGAACCAACGTACTGCTCGCGGCGGACCCGTGCGGAGCGGAGCCTGTCGATGCAAAGCCGGGTGACCACCGTCGAGAGGTAGGCGGAGGGAGAGTGGACCTGCTCCCCGGTTTCCTGCCGGCGCAGGTACGCCTCTTGCACCACGTCTTCGGCTTCCATGACGCTGCCGAGCATCCTGTAGGAGATGGAGAACAACAGCGGCCTGTTCCTGTCGAAGACCTCGATCGCGCTCATCGTAGTCTTACCTCGTTTCCGCGATGTGCCCGTCGCCGCCGACGACCACCCTCGCATATCTCGCTGATCATCCCGTCCTATTTGTAGGACGGGATAGCCCTCCTAGCTGTGACAAAGGGCGCCTGATGACTACCCGCATCCGGCTAGAGCCGCCCGCAGCGCTCGCACCTTCCGCGCCTACGATAGTAATAGGCCAGCGTGGCGGCGGCCAGCGTGGCCCCCCACAGCGGCCACAGCAACCCAGGGGCGGGCGCCGCCCAGTTTTGCGCGCTGAGAACTCCCTCGCCGAGGATCACGTACGACCCGCGCGGCAAGGAACCCGCCTCGCCCGCCACCGCGTCGTCCCGCGCCCCGTCCACACCGTACCTTTCTAGCCGCTCGGTACTAGAATATGTATTCTAGAATGTATTCCCTATAATCGTCGCTTGCAACGATTAGTTGCGAAGAGGTTCACTATCGAGGCGGGGATTACCCGGGAGAGAGGGTGTCGTGCCGAGACCGGCCAAGTTCACGGAGGACCAGATACTGGACAGCGCGTTGCGTCTGGTGGCCACGGGTGGTCCGGGGGCGGCCACGATCGCCGGTATCGCCGGGTTGCTCGGGGCCCCAGTCGGTTCCATATACCATCGGTTCAGGTCACGCGACCTCTTGCTAGCGCGGCTCTGGATACGGACGATCAAGGATTTTCAGAAGGGTTTTCTGGAGGCGCTCGAAGCCGATGACCTCGACGAGGCCGCGCTGGGGGCGGCGCTTTACAACGTCGAGTGGACGCGGGAGCACCTTGAGGAGGCGAGGGTGTTGTTGCTATACCGCCGCGAGGAGTTGGCGGAGAGGTGGCCCGAGGAGTTAGGAGGGGAGCTTGCGACCATCAACGCCGATGTCGAAGTCGCGGTGAAGAACCATGCGGTCATGCGTTACGGCAAGGGTGTGAGCGCAGCGGCGTTGCGGCGGGTCGTGTTCACGCTCGTGGACGTGCCCTACGCGGTCGGCCGGCGGCACCTGATCAACGGCGAGCCCCCGCCGCCCCTTGCAGACGAACTCGTCGCCGAAACGCTGTGGTGTGTGCTTATCGGGGCCAGGTCTTCCGGAATATGACCGGGAACGTACGTGGCCATCGCTCTGCGGCGATCGACGGCAATGGTCAGGCGCCTCCCTTGAGCACGTCGAGGGCGGCGGCGTAAGAGTTTAGCGGCCTGTTATCGTCCATGGGCACGACCGTCACGTTTGCGCCGCGTGCGGCGACCACGGCGAAGGCGGGGTCGTTGGTGTCCATCACCACGACCGTGGGGACGTTGGCGGCGATCGCCGCCCCGGCGAAACCGTGGTCCGCGACCACGAGGTCGACCAGCCCCGCCTGCCCGAGTACATCACGCATTGGTTCGGGATCGTGGGTGTGAAACAGGCTGGCTCCATCCCCCAAAGTTCCCACCTGGCCAGCCCAGTCCAGCGACACACCCTTCTGATAGCGTCCGCGCGTATGGGCGCTCACCACCTGGCCGCCGAGTTCTTCGGCCCACCGGACGAGCCCGAGGTAGTACAGGATCATGGCCCCTGGATGACCCGTGGCGAAGACGAGCCGCCCGCCCGACGCGGCGACCTCCCCTATCCGTTTTCCAGCCTCGGCGAGGCCAGCGGCCGTGCGCGCCGGGTCGATGCAGCCGCGTCCGGGGGTCTCCTCCCTGTCCGGGGGGTTGCCGATCTGGTGCGTGACGGCGTCGTAAGCCTCCTCGAAGCCCACGGCCGTCAGAAGATTCTCCATGCCGAACGTGTTGGACCAGTCGTGTTCGAGGAGAAGGCCTATCTTGTAGAGGTTGTTCTTGGCGCCGTGGGAGGTGCAGGTTCCGGCCACCCCAGCGTCGAGAAGCCGTTCGGCGTGTTGTGAGACGAGAGGGTTCACGAGGCCGAGTTTAGCAGAGACCATCCACCGCGAGAGGAATGTAGGGGCGGTTCGCGAACCCCCCACCGAACCGCACTCAGAAATCGCGTGCCGCGAGCCCGAGCAATTCTCCGGGCATCCTGACGGGTTTGCCCGTCGCCAGATCTATGCAGGCGTGGCGCGTGTGGCCAGTGACGAGCAACTCTGCGTTGCGCAGCACCTCGTAGTCGAAGCGGAGCGAGACCTTGCCCAGGTCGGCGAGCGTGGAGCGGAGCGTCAGCTCGTCGTCGAAGTAGGCGGGACGGTGGTAGTTGAGGAGCGCTTCGACCACGACGAGGCCACGGCCGCGCTCCTCCATCTCCCTGTAGGAGTGGCCGGTGGCGCGCAGCCACTCGACGCGCCCGACCTCGAAGTAGGAGAGGTAGGTCGCGTTGTTGACGTGGCCCTGGGCGTCGATCTCGGCGTAGCGGACCCGTATTTTGGTCTCGTGGACTATCTTCCCTCGAACTTCGGCTTGCGCTTCTCGCCGAAGGCGTTCATGCCTTCGAGGGCGTCTTCCGTTGAAAACAGCAGGGCGAACTGGTCGGTCTCGTACTCCAGGCCGCTGATGAGATCGACGTCGAGGGCCCTATTCGTGGCGGTCTTGGCGTGCCTGACGGCGAGTGGCCCGTTCGCGGAGATCTCCGCCGCCAGCTCTTTGGCCGCGTTCAATGCCTCGCCCCTGCCGACGACGCGGTTGGCGAGCCCGATCTTACGCGCCTCCTCGGCCCCTATGCGGCGGCCGGTAAAGATAAGCTCCTTCGCGAGGGCAGGCCCGATCAGACGCGGCAGCCGCTGCGTGCCGCCAAGGCCGGGGAGGATGCCGAGGCCAACCTCGGGAAAGCCGAACGTCGCGTTCTCGGCGGCGATGCGGATGTCGCAAGCGAGCGCCACCTCGCAACCCCCGCCGAGGGCGTAGCCGTTCACGGCCGCAATAGTCGGGATAGGGCTCCTGTCGAGGAGTGCCATCGCCGCGTGCCCGATCTCCGAGAAGCGCTTCGCCTCTATGGGGTCCATCACGCTCATCGCCCGAATATCCGCCCCCGCGATAAAAGCCCGCTCACCGGCCCCCGTCACGACGATCGCCCGCGGCGCCTCGACCTCGAGCTCCAACAGTGCCTGCCCGATCTCCTCGATCACCTGCCCATCGAGAGCATTCAACTTCTCCTGACGGTCGACGGTCAGAACCGCAACGCTATCCTCACTCTCTACCTTAACGTAATCCACTTGCCTCCCTTATGTAGCATTTCAGCTAATCAGCACTTCAGCCTGTTCGACGTGCGAGGGGCTTTGGCTGACTCAGCAACCCTGCGCACACGAAGCCCGGGTACACACCTTGCGACCTTACCTGACAAGCTGACTAGCTGAAATGCTGACTAGCTGGTAGGTACTGCCTGCTCGACGTACTGTACAGCTTTCTTGGTTGGTGTTCCTGGGGTAAAGACTTCGCCGACGCCGAGTTCTTTGAGCCTGGTGATGTCTGCTTTGGGGATGGTGCCACCTACGAAGACGAGGATGTCTTCTGCTTCGTTCTCTTTCAGGAGCTCTATTATGCGGGGTACCAGGGTCATGTGGGCGCCTGAGAGGATAGAGATGCCGATGGCGTCGGCGTCCTCCTGGATGGAGGCCTCGACTACCTCTTCGGGGGTCTGGTGGAGTCCTGTGTATATGACTTCCATCCCCGCGTCGCGTAGGGCGCGGGCGATGATCTTGGCTCCCCTGTCGTGCCCGTCGAGGCCGACCTTCGCGACGATCACCCTTATCGTGCGTGCCATAACATCCCCCATTCTAATCGGAGCCCCATTCCTTCACCTGCTTGTGAGCTCGCGCAGGTTGTCCCAGAGCACATAAAAGCCGACTACGAGCACGGTCGCGACGACGAGCTGCCAGAAGAACTCGTAGACGAGGACGAGCGTGGCGACCACGGCCAGCCCGACGTTGGCGCTGCTCACCAGGTTTACCAGCCGTCCCCTGAAGCCGGCCTCAACGAAAGCGAAAAAGGCGATGCTGAAGACGAGCATGGAGATCAAGTGTTCCCGCTCGAAGAGCGCTATGGCGACGAAGCTGATGATCATGAGGCTCACGCTTACGGCGGCCCAGGCCTCGGCCACCCGGCTCACCCTGAGCTCGTCCTCCGA
>DATDKB010000462.1:0-2149 GCA_036520255.1 Rubrobacter sp.
CGTTCCGCCCTTGGCCTTGCCCCGCATCCTGCCCCTGTGGGGCTTCCTGTACTTGAGCTTCTTGGGTACGAGCATCAGCTACCGCCTCACCGCTTCGGGAAGCTCGTCGTGGACGCCGTGGTTGATCCAGACCTTGACCCCGATCTGGCCCATCTGCGTCTTGGCCTCCTTGAAGCCGTAATCTATGTCCGCATCAAGCGTGTGCAGGGGAACTCGTCCCTCCGATATGGTCTCGGACCGGCTCATCTCGATGCCGCCGAGCCTGCCTCCGCACTGAATCCTCGCGCCTTCGGCACCACTTCGGATGGCGCTGGTAAGCGCCCGCTTCATGGTCCTGCGGAACGCGGCGCGCCCGACAAGCTGCTCGGCGATGGATTCGGCGACGAGGCTGGCGTTCAACTCAGGCCTCGAGACCTCGCGCACGTTGACCTGCACCTTCTTGCCGGTAAGCCTCTCGAGCTCACCCCTGAGTGCGTCGACCTCGCTGCCGCCCTTGCCGATCACGATACCGGGGCGGGCCGTGTGGATATCTACCGCGATCTCACCCTGCTCGGCAGCCTTCCGGATGTGGATGTTGGCTATGCCTGCCCTGGTGAGCTTCTTCTCGATGTGGTCCCGGATCTTGAGGTCTTCGCCGAGAAGCTCGGCGTAGTCCCTGTCCGAATACCAACTGCTCTTGAAATCTACCTTCTCGCCCCTGCGCTGCACGCCAAGGCGGAATCCTTCAGGATGTACTTTCTGGCCCATCTATTCCTCCTCGTCTCCGGGCGTGCCCACTAAGACGCCGGCCGGGGCGCCGAGTTCGACGCTTATGTGGCTGGTGCGCTTGCGGATCATGGTGGCCCGGCCCATCGCCCTCGCACGGTAACGCTTGATGGTCGGACCGTCGTCGACCCGGATCTCACGCACGAACAGCTCGTCCGGGTCCGCGTCGTCGTTGTGCTCTGCGTTGGCGGCCGCGCTCTCGACGATGTCGCCGATGATCTTGGCCGCACGCTTGTTGGTGAAGCGCAGGAGCGAGACGGCCTCAGGATAGCTCTTGCCCCTGACCTCATCAGCCACCAGACGCGCCTTGCGCGGGGCGATGCGGACGTACTTCGCTTTCGCTTTCATCGGCGCCTCGCCGTCCGGTCGCCCTTGACGTGCGTACGGAAGGTACGGGTTGGGGCGAACTCGCCGAGCTTGTGGCCGACCATTGACTCCGTGCAGTAGACGGGGACGTGCTTGCGCCCGTCGTGGACGGCGATGGTGTGGCCGACGAACTCCGGGTAGATCACGCTCGCCCGGCTCCACGTCTTGAGCATACGCTTCTCGTTGTTCTCGTTCATGCGGAGGATGCGCTCCATGAGGCGCTCCTCCACGAACGGCTCTTTCTTGGCGGAGCGCGTCATCTAGCGCCTCCTTCCTTTTCTGCGCCGGCGCACGATCATGGCGTCCGAGCGTTTGTGCTTCTTCCTGGTCGGCGACCCTTGCGTGATCTTGCCCCAGGGCGTGACGGGCGCCCGACCCGGCGTAGACTTGCCCTCGCCACCACCGTGCGGGTGGTCAACGGGGTTCATGACCGTGCCACGCACCGTGGGCCTTATGCCGAGATGCCTCTTGCGGCCGGCCTTGCCCCACCTGACGTTCTGGTGCGACTGGTTGCCGACTACGCCGACGGTGGCCCGACACTCCGCCCTGACCCTGCGGCGCTCGCCGCTGGGGAGCCTGAGCGTCACGAGGTCGCCCTCGCGCGCGGTGAGCTGCGCGCTCGTCCCCGCGCTGCGGGCTAACTGCGCCCCGCGCCCGGGCTCGAGCTCGACGGCGTGCACGACGGTGCCGACCGGTATTCGGTTCAGCGGCAGCGTGTTGCCCACGTCCACCTCGGCGTCTGGTCCGCTCTCGACGATCGAGCCTACCGTGAGGTTGCGAGGGGCTAGGATGTAGCGCTTCTCGCCGTCGTGATAATGAAGCAATGCTATGTTCGCCGAGCGATTGGGATCGTACTCGATCGCCGCAACCGTCGCGGGCACGCTGTCCTTGCGCCGCTTGAAGTCTATGAGCCGGTAGCGCCGCTTGTGCCCGCCGCCGATGTGGCGGGTGGTGATGCGGCCGTGGTTGTTGCGACCGCCGGTCTTGTGCAACTTGGCGGTAAGCTTCTTCTCCGGCT
>DATDKB010000463.1:0-7002 GCA_036520255.1 Rubrobacter sp.
CTTACGGTCGATCCTCGTTGCCGCGTTGGTCGTGCCGAAACTGTTTCGCATTTTTAGGTTCTGACGTCCACCCTGGCGAGGGGCGCCGCCTTGCCGCCCCTGCGCGCCTGGAGGGCCTCCAGCTCGTGGAGGGCCTGGTACATCTGGCGGGAGAGGTGCGCTTCGTAGCGCGCTATCAGCTGGAGGTCTCCTTCCCCCGGCAGGATGCGGTCGCGGTGTTCGGCCAACAGCTCCGATTCGACCTCCTCCGCCTTGGTCTCCTTTTTGGCGGCGTCGTATCGCGCGGCCGTGTGGAGGGCCTCCATCAGCGCCTCTTCGGGCTTTATAACAGACCCGTCTACGGTGTTGGCGTCCGGCTTGCCCCCGGCCTCGACTGCCAGCCACCCCACCAGCTCGCGAAGTTGCCCCACGGTCCAGTCCGAGTCCTCGAGGAGGGCGCCGTCGGGGACGCAGGGGAGCCGCTCCAAGAGGGACTCGGCGAGCGAGTCTACCTCCCCGGCTTCGGCCCCTTCGTCCGCCCGGTAGGCCGCCTGCCTTACCGCGTGCTCGGCGGCGAGCGCCAAGACGACGGAGGCGTCCGGGCCCTTTACCACGGCGTCCGCCGGCGCGTCGAAGAGCTTTTCGACCGTCTTGCAGGTGAGGCGCGCCATCTTGGCGTCCTCGAGGGCGTTGTTCGGGTGGGCTACTATGAGGATGCCCAAGTCCGTCAACACCTTCTCTCCACTTTTTGCGAGCAGCCGCTCGACCTCGAGACGCCGCTTGCGCCTGTCTCGCACGCTCTCCACCACGCCCTCCTGGAGCTCCGAGACCCTCTCGGACTCGTAGAGCACGACCCGGTTGAGGCGCCACGAGCAAAGGGCCACCCGCTCGGCCAAAACCCGCTCCATTCCCCCCTCCGGGCTGAGGGAGTCCACAATGGCCTCCCGGTGGCTCTCCCAGTCTTCGGCCCGCTCGTAGGCGTTGACGACGGGCTGGGCGCTCAAAATGCCGTGCGTGCTCGCGTTCAACCGCACCGCCAGCCTGCCTTCGGGTGTCTTCGGCCCGCGCCGGCTCCGCTTCGCCGTGGTGCCTCTCATCCCGCGCCCTCCGCGGAGAGGCACCTCTCCGCCTCTCGCTCGTGGTGTTCTATGAGGGAGACCGATAGGGTCGTGTGGCGCGCCGCGGCCGCGAGGTGGTACTCGCGCCACTCCCGACGGCTCTCCTCGCGCCTGCGGGCGTCGTGGCGCCTCTCGGACTCCATCCACGCCTCCAGGGCCGGCCGCGCGCCCTCCTCGGCCACGCGCCGGTCGGGCCGCTTCGCTATGAGCCGGTCCAACTCGGCCTCGTGCCCCATCTCCTTACGCGTCACGTCCACGCTCAAGGCTCCCTTCGCTTTATCGCAAACATTTGTTTGTCTCTGTATTATGCCCCCTTTCGGAGTGGGTTTCTATCCTTGCTTCATACGGTGAGGGACGGCCCAAAAGAAATTACGGGCCTCCGGACACTCCCGACGTCGGGAAAAATCGGAAGGCAAGGTGCCTCGAGGCTGTTGAGGAATGTTGACGTCACTACGTCCCCTCCCGAAGGACCCTCGCGAGCATCACCACGGCGATGACGCCGAACACCAAAAGCGTGAATCCGAAGGCCCAGACGGCAGCCCAAGCCCGGTACCGGACCGCGGGAACGTACAGACAGAGGGAGCAGGCCGCGGCGAGCAGCGACACCACGAGCATGAGGACGTCGCGCGTCTCGGTGCTCACCTTAAGCGCCCCCATCGGGCGCGTAGCGGTACTCGACGAACCCCGGCAAGTCTTCCACGCGGCTTTACGCGGCTTTACGAGCCCAACCCGTGCGCACCCAAGCCCACCACGCGACGCACGTTGGAGCTCGATTCCACCAGAGCCCCGCAGACCACGGGGGGGAGGAATTCCACCCCTTGCTCGTCCTGGCCATAGGTGTACCAGCCCCAGGGGGCCGGGATGATCTGGACGATCTCCCCTTCCCTCACCTGTTCCCACCTTTGTCCTGCCGGCCCTTCCCCTCTTCTTCCTCGCTCGGATGGTTGCGGCGCCAGGATTCTTTCAGCTCGTCGGAGCGGCGTTCCCGCTCCTCTCGCAAGCGTCCGTCGTCCTTCTCGCTTCTCTCCCGCTCGTCGTCGCGTCGGTCCGTCATGCAGCCCTCCATTGCGGCCAGTTCGTCCGGGCCACCTCGGCGGCCGCGGCGATGTTGGCCTCATCGGCCAGGTCGTCCGTGTAGCCGAGCACGAAGTCCAACGCCTCCAGGCGAGTCGCGAGCTCCGCCGTCTCCTTGATCTTCCTTTCTAGCTCTATCGCCCGAAGGCGAGTGTTCAGAAGTTGGTTCGCAACGGCCGCCCGCCTGGTCTCCAGGTCGCTGGCGAGGACTCGCTTGGTAAGGTCCTGCAACTGCGCCTTGAGCGCGGTTAGCTCCCTGCTAGGTTTGCTCCTGGCCGCCCTCGAGGCCATCCTCCTGTGCTTCTTCTCGCGGTTGGCCGGGTCGTGCGCCCAGCAGAACCATTGCGGACCGTTAGCGGGCAGCGTGCAGGGCTCTCCGTTCGCCTTGATAGCGCTACATACGGCCATCAGCGGATACCCTCCCCCGGTCTTCCAGCAAAGTACGTGCTCTATGGTCATATTCCTCTGCCCTTGTCCTTAGAGACCCAGCAAGGCGGCAGAAGTAGTCGCACCAGGCGAGGCGGTTCTCTTCGCGCCTGCGGGCGTTGTAGCGTCTCACGGACTCCTTCCAGAGTTCGTGCTCCTCGTCGGGGTCCTTCTGGCGCGAGCGGCGCTCTATCATGGCGTCAAGTTCCGCCTCGCCCATCTCCCCGTGCGCTACGTCCATTACGCTCCTTTCATTAGCTTCGCTGTATCCGGTGAGATCGTGGCCAAAAGAACATCCTCCCTTGTGGTGAATCCCGAAGTACCTACGCACTCGGCGTTCTCGAGGGCCTCCAGGGCTTGCTCTAGCCCGCTCCGGATGAGGTTGGATACCTCCCTAGCTCTAGCCTTCGTGCCAGGGTTTGAGTCCCCCGTGCTGTGGTAGAGGACCCGGATCACGACCTCCTCGGCGCGTGGTTCGATTACAAGACGCCTTAGCTCGGTCATGTGGCCCTCTCCACGATTCCGAGGCCATGACAGGTTTGATGACAGGTTGCAATAGCCCTAAACCGCTTACCTAAGCCGAAACCCCAAAATACATGGCAGGTATGGCAGGTTATCCGCATTGTTATTCCTCTACGCTTACCATTACCCCTGTTTTTCTACTCTCCTTCTTTGTTGAAGTTTTGAAAAAAGCTGCCATACCTGCCATTGTGCGTTTTTCACCGCAAAGACAGGCCGAAAACTCCATGGCAGGTTGCTGCAATAACCTGCCATGAACCTGCCATATTGCTCATCTGTGTGACTAGTCATCCACCCTCAACCCCTGGTAGACGGTGCCTGCCATAGTTCGCTTGCGCTCAAAGCCGAGCCGCTGCCAGTCAGCCGCAACCCGCGTGGAAGACTGCGGGCGGTGGCCGTTTTCTTCACACCAATATTTGTATTCGCGGTAGAGCTTGGCGGCCGATGCCTCAAAGTCCGTGTCTCGGACGCATCGGTCTTCGATAAAGAGTGCTGGCACGTCATTGTTTTCCCTGAATTGCTTGGTAGCGTCCTGGACGCCGGGGGGGATCTCGAAGTGGCCACGCTGAGTTAGCCGGTGGAGGCCTTCGAGGGCCCAATTCAAGATGCCAGCGCCCTCAGTCTCGATGTGCCGCTTGATCTTCGGGTCGCGCTCGTTCTCCGCCAGCGCCGGAAAGGCAACGACCTTGACGCGCCGAAACAGGCCCGAGTTGGCGTCAGCTACTCTCGGCAGCTCGTTCATGGCCCAACAAACCTTGGCGCGCGGTATCACGGTAAACGGGTCTTGGTACTTGCGCTCGACCTGGAGGGGCTCGCCCGAGATGATGGCGTTGAGCGTGTTAGTAGAGGCCAGATAAGAGGACGGTTGCTCGCTCGCCATTACGAGCGTCTTGCCGGGCAAGTCCGCCAGGGTGAACCGACTGCGCTCGAGGTCCGCTAGGCCGAGAATTCCGGCACGGTGGCCGAGCATGGCCTGAAGACCGGCTATAAGTGTACTCTTGCCGCTCCCAGGCGGCCCGTAGAGCCAGACGGCGAGCTCGTAGCCCATCTCGGTAGTCAGGGCGTAGCCGGCGAACTCTTGCAGGAAGTTCGCGGCCGTTGGTACGGTGTTTCTCAGGAAGTAATCCCATATCACTGGGCGTATATCGGGGTCGTACTTGTAGGGCACAGCACTCGTAGCGTAGTGTTTAGGTTGGTGCTTGGCCAGCTCCCCGGTCGAGATGTGCAGGGCGCCGTTATTGCAGACTAGAATGTCCGAGTCGGCGTCCCATCTCTCGTCGGGCACGAACACCTTTATCCTGGTCAGCTCGGTGACGCTGGCAAGTAAGCTAGCCGTGGGCTTAATACCCTCGGGTTTGGCGGCCTCTATGACGTTGGAGATCTCCGCCTTTACGGAGGTCTCCGAGACCGCGGACCAGATCCCGGCCTCGTACTGGCGCCACTCCCCGAGGCCGTAGGCGTGGTGCGGGTTGTCTTCTATCCACCGGTCGCGCAGCTCGTCGTGTGTCGGTGGGGACGGCTTGCCTGCATCCTTCTTGGGCTGCGAGCCGTTTTCGTTTGCGGAGGACTTCTCGCCGGGCTGATAGAACTCTGTCCTACCCTCAAGGACCCTGTTGAATGTCCGCTCCCGGTAGTCGTGCCGGTTCCATTTCTCTCGCATGAGGCCGGACTGCCTGAAAAGGCGATCCATCCTCTCGGTGGCGCCGTCCGTCCAGAATGCAAGGAGAGAACACAGTGCCAGGTCCGCCCTCGAGTCATCGCCAGCGTAATCGCTTGTATCCCCACTCCACAGCCGGGAGAACTTCCCGCCGTTTTTCGCCTGCTTGGCAAGCGCGAGCAGGTCTTCGTCGCCAACGTCTAGTGGAGCAGTCCGCCGCTTGTGGCCGTTGGTAGCGCTAGAGGCCTTCTCGATCTTGAAGACATGTCGATAAAGCCGTTCCAGCACGTCCTGGCGCTCGTGGATCTTCGTTGGTGTCCCGCTCAGGTGCTTGCCGGTGAGCGTGAAGTATCTGCCGGATTCGTACATCTCGAGCGGCCCTTTGCGGTTGTTGGGTCCAGGCAGCGTAGCTTTCACGAAGATATGCAAGCCGGTACCGGAGGGCGAGACCTCGGTATAGCTATTGAAGGCTGCGACTATTTTCCAGGCCCACGGTTCGATTTCGCTGCTCTCGGTATTACGGCACTTGTCGAGGTCTATACCGGCGAAAGGGTCATCTTCGGTAAAGACGAAACCTACGCCGTCCATGGTGCGCTCTTCGGCGTAGGCGATGGCGGCCTCGAACGGCGCCCACGTCTTGGGATTGGTGCTACTGGCCCGTCCGCCGTGGACTGAGTACGGAACCTTTGTGGTGTCGCCGTTGCGCTCCTCTGCGCGCCAGCATACAAACTGATTTACCGTTCGCAGTTCCCCAGGAGCTTGGTATAATACTGAATCAGTCGCGGGCATAGAACTCCTTTCGCGACAACCTCGCGCCGCTACTAGCACTAGCGGCCTGCCTGTCCAACGTCTTATAAATCCTTATCCCTTAGCCGCTAGCGCCAACTTCCGGGCACCGCGGTTGATGCGCTCGACCTGTTCTGGCACAAACATGCCGGGGGTGGTGAGGACGAAGTTCAGAAACTCCCACACACGCGCAGTGTCAATGTCTTCGGGTACGAAGTGTGCCTGCGGCTTCTCATCGGGCAGCGCCAGGCGCCAGAGGTCAGCAATCACCAAGTCGAGGTAGGTGACTTCCGCCGGCCGGATGTTTTCGAAGTGCTCTTCCAGCCTTTCCTTGCTTACACGTGGCGGCCCCGAGGGTGGCGGGGCCACAGGCAGCGGCTCTTGTCCCGTTGGGAAGAAATCCCCTATGCCAACATCTAGGGCCTGGGCGAGCTTTGCCAGGGTCGCCGTGCTCAGGTTGCGGTGACCGTTCTCAATCATGCTTACGCCCGAGACCGACATCCCTGCTTCAACGGCGAGCTTTGCCTGTGACCAGTCCTTTGCTTCTCTTAGGCGCTTGACCTCACGCCCGACTCCTAGATCTAGCTCCATCTGCCCTCCGCGCTCGGGGTCTATCCTGCGGGCATTCTAATAGAATGGTTCCAATATAGTGAAGAGTTCACAAATGTTTTCAGCAGGAACTCAACATGTAGCACACGATGCTGTATGGGCACTAGATGTGGTCCGACGGGCGCAAGGCGTCGAAGGCTATCCTGCCGTTCTTGTCCGGGAAGGAGGCCCCGGCCTCCTCCCCCGAGACCGCTAGGAGCAAAGCCACCGAGCATGCCACCAACGCCGCGGCCGCGATCGTCAGCGGCCTACAGAGCGTCCGTCTTGCCATGCCTCTCCCCTCCTTTGCTCTCGCGGGGTGTCGCTACGGGCGGTCAACCCGCGGCGGACCGATAGAAGCACCCACCCCAGCAGCACCCAGCTCGTGCCGACGATCGCGTTGGGCACCACGAATACGTAGAAGTCGGGCCAGTCGGGCCAGAAGGTGGAAACCAGCGTCTCCGGAGCGGGCAGGAATATCAAGAGGTTGCCCAGCGGGCTCATCAACAGCCCGACGGCCAGGGGGAGGGCTTTCCATCGCCCGAGTAGCCCCGACCCGAGCACGGCCACGCCCAGCAGCACGATTCCGAGCGGCAGACCCCACAACATCAGCCAAGTAGCGACGCCGAGGGCCACGTCCAGGAAGGATCCCCTGGGAACACCACCAGGTCCCCCGATGGTGACGATCCCGACCGTAGACAGTTGCACCAAGACCGCCACGTTCGCTGCCGCCGCGAGGCCGATGAGGACGAGGCCAGCCACCGCGGAGCACCGGGCTAGACTGAGGCTACGGGCCGCCGATGTCGCCTGCCTCGGTCTGGCCCGTCTGGCGCGCTCCAACAGTCCGAACAAGCC
>DATDKB010000464.1:0-2064 GCA_036520255.1 Rubrobacter sp.
TGGCGGTGGCTGGCTTCCCACTTCGACGCGAGAAGGCTAGTATTCGTGGACGAGAGCGGCTTTCACACCTCCATGACGCGCCTTAGAGCCAGGGCACCAGGGGAAAGTGGGCTTACGACGAGGTTCCGCGCAACCGCGGCAAGAACACTACCTTGATCGCTTCGATCACTCTCGAAGGAGCCATGGGAGAGTCGATGACCCTAGAGGGAGCTACGGACGCGGAAGCCTTTGAAGCCTACGTTGAGCCCTTCCTGGCACCCTCTGTTTGCGAGGGGCAGGTGGTGGTGCTCGATGGGCTCGGGGCGCACAGAACAGAGAAGGTCAGGGAGCTCGTCGAGGCAAGGGGCGCAGATCTTGTGTTCTTGCCTTCCTTCGGATTCCGCGAGGCCGTCCTCGACCAGGAGGCCGCCCTCGATGAGCCGTCCCACCTCGAGAGAGACTTTGCTGCGGCTCACCCCCAAGGCCTCCGTCATCTCGGAACGCGATACCGGACGCTCCAACCCGCGGACGAGCCGCATCATCTCTGCCTGCATGCGGTCTTCCACCAGCGGATAACCGCGACCCACCCGCTCCGAACCTCTAGTCTCTTTTCTCACAAGCACACTATAGTCAGACTTCTTTCGCGATGTCAACAACTTATGCCATTTCTTGTCATAAGCGGGGCCGACCCTGCGGCCTGCGAGGGCCGGATGGCGCGGGGAGTTTGCGGGGAGGTCTACAAGCCAGTAGGGGCCTGGTCGAGGCGGGCGACCCCGCTCTCAATGGCCGCCTCCCGCACGGCGCCGGCTACCTGCATGTGCACGTTCGGGTCGAGGGCGTCCGGGACTAGCTCGGAGCCGGTGGCCAGTGAGGCGAGGACCTCGGCGGCGGCCAGCTTCATCTGGGCGTTGATCCGCTCCGCCCCCGAGAGCAGGGCCCCGCGGAAGATGCCCGGGTAGCCCAGGACGTTGTTCACGCTCCTGCCGTCGGCGGCGAAGGCGGCACCTGCCGCCAGGGCGTCCTCTGATTCTATCTCGGGGTAGGGGTTGGTGAGCGCCAGGATCACTTGCCCCTCGCGCACCATCCCCCTTTCGATCAGGCCAGGCACGCCGGTAGTCGCGACGACCAGGTCGGCCTCCGCCATGACGGTCTGCATGTCCGTTATCTCGATGCCCTTGGCGCTCGCGCGCTCGTGGGAGAGCGCGTTCGGGTCCGAGCCGAGCACACGCTCGGCACCGGCGTCCACCATCAGGGCGGCGATGCCGTAGCCGGCGGCACCGAGCCCGATCTGGCCCACTACCTCCTGCGAGAGCGTGAGCCCCGCGTGGCGGCAGGCCACGAGCGCCGCGGCGAGCGTGACGACGGCTGTGCCGTGCACGTCGTCGTGCATGACGGGCTGGGGTAGAGCCTCGATGAGGCGGGCCTCTATCTCGAAGCACTCCGGCGCCGAGATGTCCTCGAGGTGGATGCCGCCGAACGTCGGCGAGATGCGTACCACCGTCTCGACGAACTCGTCCACGTCTTTGGTGTCTATCAGGATGGGCATGGCCGAGACGCCGGCGAGCTGGTGGTAGAAGACGGCCTTACCCTCCATGACGGGCATCGAGGCGACGGGGCCGATGTCCCCAAGACCCAAGACCCGCGTCCCGTTCGTGCAGATGGCGACGCTGCGTCCGATCATGGTCAGCTCGCGTGCCAGCGCGGGTTCTTCGGCTATGGCCTGGCAGGCCCGCGCCACCCCTGGAGTGTACACGTCGCGCATGTCCTGCACCGTCCTTACGGGGTGGGCGGATTCGATCACGAGCTTCCCGCCCTCGTGTTTGAGGAGCGCCCTGTCGCGAGCCCACAGCACTTCGACGCCCTCAAGGTCGCGCAGCATGACGACTATTCGCTCCGCCTGCTCCCGGTGCTCGACCTCAAGCGTGATCTCGCGAACCGAGGACTCGCGGCCGACGTTTATCGTGGTAACGTCCCCGATCAGGCCGTCCCCATCCGAGATCGTGCCTGCGACCCTGGCCAATTGCCCCGTGCGGTGCGGCACCTTGATGCGATACGTGTAGTCGAGCGGCAAAGCAAACCTCCTGA
>DATDKB010000465.1:0-4989 GCA_036520255.1 Rubrobacter sp.
ACCCCTCCGTGGTAGACGACCTCAAGGAGGCCCGTAACGAGTCGTAACCTCTAGACAGGGGTAAAAACCAGCGACCGACCGGCGGGGCGACATTCCCGCCGGTCGCTTTGTGTCCGTCCGGTTTGAGCAACGCTGCTGCGCTCCAAGGGAACAGCTGTGACTTGTCTCCGTATGCTCGAAGCGCGTCGCCCTTGACCTGCGGAACTTTGCGCGCCTTTCTGCGTATACGTGTGTAGTAAAATATGGGCAGTAAACCTGCTAGGAGGAAACACGTTGATGCCAATTGGATTCGGCGGTTACCTATTAATAATGGTCGTCGGCATGCTCATCTCAGGGGCCGCGGCCCTGTGGGTGCGAAGTTCCTACTCGAAGTTTTCGAAGCAGAGAAGCGCGAGCGGCCTCACCGGCGCCCAGACGGCGCGTATGATACTCGACCGCAACGGGTTGTCTAACGTGAAGGTGGAGCCTGTGGCGGGGCAGCTCACGGATCACTACGACCCGTGCAGCAAGGTCGTCAGGCTGTCCGAGGACAACTACAGGGGCAACTCCATCGCCGGGGTCAGCGTAGCGGCCCACGAGGTGGGGCACGCCATCCAGGACGCTAGCGGCTACGTGCCGATGAAGTTGAGGGCCGGCATCTTCCCGGTCGTGAACATCAGCAGCCAGTTCTGGCCGATGGCGTTCATCTTCGCCTTCTTTGTCGGGGGCGCGGCGACGCCTTTGGGATCGCTCCTGATCAACATCGCCGTCATCATGTTTATCGGGGTTCTCGCTTTCCACCTCGTAACGCTGCCGGTCGAGATCAACGCCTCGACCCGCGCCTACGGGCTCCTGACACGCTACGGGATTCTGTCGGGCTCGGAGGCCGCAGGCACGAGGCGGGTCCTGACCGCCGCGGCCTTCACGTACATCGCGGCGGCCCTTACGGCGGTGCTTACCTTTCTCTACCTGCTTGCCGCAAGCAGGCAGTAGTACAGGCTTTTTGGACCACGAAGGCGGGGCTTCGGCCCCGCCTTTGCCGTGCCGGGCAACCTCAGCCGGAGAGTTGTAGAATACGCGCGTCATGGAAGAGGTTCGTCGAATAAACAAACGCCAGCGCAGGCTCAGGACCGTGGGAGAGCCACATCCCTGGGAGCCACGGCACATGCGTCTTACGGCGATGCGCTTCGCCGAGTCGGTCGGGAAACCAGAGGAGCGGCGCAACGTGACGCTCGGGGTGATACAGCACCTCTGGCGCTCCCCGGTTCCGTTTATCGGGTTCTATCCTCCAGAGGGCGTCAAGGTCACGGAGAACAGACTGTACACGCCGGCTCCCCCTAGGTCGGTGGACGACACGGAGTACTTGTCGGGCGTGGAAGCCCATAAGAAAGCCTTCGCGAAGGACCTGGAGAACGCCATGGTCCCCGCGGGGCGGTTGCCCGGGTACTTCGAGGTCCCTACGGACGAGGGCTGGCGAATAACCCTCGACCTCGCCGGGGGGCGCCTGCGCCTGGCCGACGCCTGGGGCATGAACTCCGAGAGGAGGGTTGTCGGGGACCTCGCGCCGTTCGGGTGGGCGTACCGTCATTGCGACTTCTGTATCGTTAGCATGTACGACAAGGACATCGGTGCCGTGCGTGACGACCTGCTGTTCGTTGCCAAGCGCGTGGGCGTCGAGCTTAGGTGGCGCAGGACGGCGGCCTGAGCGGTCACGAAACGCCGCCTTCGATCAAGAATAGTTATTGAAATCTAGGGTATAATATTTCGCGTCCGGAGGGTGTTACCGGGCTTGCAGGAAGGTTCTTTAGAGAGGTCGGATCGCATGCTTACGAGCCACAGCACTGGAGGGTTCGCTACCACGAGTGCCCCGGAGGGGTTTGGGCTCAGGGAATTCGAGGACGCCGGGCTAAGGGCTGTCGAACGGCGCTTCGGGCCAAAAGACACGATCTTTACACCGGGAGACCCCGACGACCAGCTCTACTTCCTGATCTCAGGCACGGTGCGCTTGTACAAGATCTACGGCGATTACAAGGAGGCCACGACGGCGCTTCTGAAGGACGGCGGCGTTTTCGGCAAGCTCAACCTCGTCGAGGGGCGCTGGCAGGACGTGTTCGCCGAGGCCGTCACCGAGTCCAGGGTCGCCAGCATTCAGAAAGCGTCGATAGAGCGGGTTATCAAGAACGACCCCGGTTTCGCCCTGAAGCTTTTCTCCTCTTTCTCGGAGCGGCTCAGGCAGTCCGATGAGGTGATAGAGAGCCTGCTCCACAGGGAGGTCTCGACCCGGCTGGCGACGCTGCTCATGAATTTGGGCGAGCGCTTCGGCGAGGGCAACGGGGCTGGCACGCTCATAGACGTGCGCCTCACGCACCAGGACCTTGCCAACATGATCGCCTCCACCAGGGAGGCCGTCTCAAAGGTGATGAGCGAGTTCCAGCGCGACGGCCTTATAGAGAGCCGCAATCGCAGGATCGTTATCGTGGACCATGACGCCCTCGCCGAACACGCTTCGAGGCTCTCGGGCCTGAGCGTGGACGGACAGGCCGCGATCTGATAGAGCACTTCAGCAACTCAGCTTTTGTACTTGCCGACCGGCTGAGAGGCTGAAGGCGCGGTTTACAGAGGATGCCTCTGAAAATCGTTTCGGGCAGCTCCTCTCCTCGCCACAACCCTTCGGGTTTTCGGAAACTTTCCCGGGGTCGGGACGTATACTCATCCTAGTATGGAGTACACATCTACGGTGACAATAGGTGGCTGGCGGGAGAAGCTCGGGAGCCTCTCGGTCCGGCGGGCGGAGCTGGACGACAAGGAGCTCGTCACCCGCACGCTCTCGGGGGACCTGCGTTCTTATGAGGAGCTGGTAAGCCGGTACGAGCGGCTGGTGGGCCGCGTCGTATATCCTTATGCGCGGCGTGAGATCTCCGTCGAAGACCTCGTACAGGAGACGTTCTTGCGCGCCTACGATCGCCTGAAGACCTTTAATCCGGACTATCGTTTCAAGACGTGGCTGCTCGCCATCGCCAACAACCTTGGCGTAGACACCCTGAGGCGCCGGCGTGAGCTCGTCGAGTTCAACCCTGAGGCCCACGCGCCAGTCTCCCGCAGCCCCGAGTCTGAGGCCGTCGACGCCGACCGGGCCAGGGGCGTCAGGGAGGCCATGGCGACCCTTCCCGAGACGTATGGCGTGCCCCTGATCCTGCGCTACAACGAGGGCCTGAGCTACGCGGAGATAGCGGAGGTACTCTCGATCACGGTGCCCGCCGTGAAGAGCAGGCTCTTCCGCGCCCGCAACATGCTCGCCGGAAGGCTGGAAGAGGCGGGGGAGAGGGAATGAGCGGACCGCACCGCTGCGATCCCGAGCCCATCTTCGAGCTGGCCGATGGCTCCCTGGGACCGGAGCGGGAGCGCGCGGTCAGGACGCACCTGAGTGAATGCGGGGGATGCCGCTCCCTCTACGAGAGTGAGTTGCGGCTCAACGCCTCCCTCGGCTCCCTGGCTTTCGAGGACCCGAGGTCCGTGTGTCGGGGCGTGGCGATGGCGCTGCCGACCCGGTCTCTCAGGGCGAGGCTCCTGTGGGCCGGTCTCGCCATCGTCTTGCTCGTGACGGCGTCTGTTAGCCTGATGCTGGGCGGGACCAACTTCGCCGTCCTCTTTATCGAGGCGATGGGCGTCTTCTGGGGGTTCGTGACCGGCTTCGCCGACGTGTTGCGGGTCGTGTTCGCCGCCATCGGTCCTGCGCTTCTGGTAGCCCTCGCCGTCGGCGCCCTCGTAGACTTGGTCGTGGTCGCCGTATACCTGTCGGTATCCCGCCAGCGCGCCAGAGAGGTATGAGCTACTCCGTACCCCTCACAAGGGCCAACGCACGGCCGTTGCTCATCGTCTGTGCCCTGGTCGTCGGGCTCGTTATCCTGCTGCCCCTTCCAGCGCAAGCGGCCGAGGAGCGGTTCGTCGGCGACGTCGTCTCCAGGGGAGACGAGCAGAACGTCTCGACCGTGGCCGGCGATGTCAAGGTACAGGGGCGGGTAGAGAACGATGTCCATTCCGCGTTCGGTGACATCCTGGTAGACGGGCATGTGCTTGGCGACGTCGGCGCGGGTGTCGGGGGCGTGAGAATACTGCGTCCCGTCGACGGCGACGTCAACGCCGAGTTCGGGGACGTTTACGTGAACGCCCCGGTCAAGGGGGATGTCAATGTGGGGCGTGGAGACGTGACGTTGGGTCCGAAGGCCCGGATCTCGGGTGCCCTCACCTACGAGAGCGGCGAGTTTACCGGCGACACCGCTGATGTGAAGGGCGGCATTACCGCGAATGGGATGGCGCTCGACCTCGACGAGTCCCGCGGGCCCGACGTACTCGGCTTCGTCGGCTGGCTTTTCGCAGCGCTCGCTTTCGCGGCCTGCGCCGTGCTCGCCGCTGTGATTGCCCCGCGCCCGCTCGCCGCGGTGGCGCGCCGGGCCGAGGAAACACCCGGGAGGGCGTTCGTATACGGCCTGATCTCGCTCCCGGCCTTCTTCTTGCTTTGCGTCGTGCTCGCCGTAAGCATCATCGGGATACCGCTCCTGCTCCTGCTCGCACCCGCCTACCTGGCACTCCTGTTCATCGGGGCGCTGGTCGCGGCGTTCTTTGTGGGGACCAGGGTACTGATGTTCACGGGAGGCTACAGGGTCGGTAACGCCATGGCCGCCGTGGTAGGGGCCCTGATCCTCGCCGCCACCACCTTTATCCCGATTCTCGGAGACCTGATCCTCTACGCCCTCTGGCTGCTTGGAACGGGAGCCGTCATCCTGGCCATCTTCTCCCGCCGTCCCCGCGCCACCCACTCCTCCTACGAGGCTTACATCAGGGACCTGAACTAGGAGGTCGAAGTTGGGGATTAGGAAGGAGTCTCTAGTTCCCAACTCACAATTCCCTGCGTAAGCTGGAGTAGATGAGGGTGTCCCGCAGGCTCCCGTCGGTGCCGCGTTCGTTGTCGCGGAGAGTACCTTCGAGGGCGAAGCCTGCGCGTTCGGCGAC
>DATDKB010000466.1:0-5150 GCA_036520255.1 Rubrobacter sp.
CAAGGCGGCCAACCAGATCGTGGTCGCGCTCACCATCGAGGCGGTGTCGGAGGCACTGGTGTTGGGTTCCAAGGGCGGGGTTAAGCCGGAGAAGATTCTGGACGTGCTAGGTGGTGGGCTCGCCGGCAACAAGGTCATGGAGGTCAAGCGGGAGAAGTTACTCTCGCATTCCTTCGATCCCGGCTTTCGGGTAGAATTGCACCACAAGGATCTGGGGATAGCGCTCGCGGCCGGTAGGGAGTACGGGGTAGCCCTTCCCGTCACCGCCGTTGTCGATCAGATGCTTGAAACATTGAAGATGAGGGGAAGAGGGGACCAGGATCATTCCGCGCTCCTGACGCTGATAGAAGAGTCGTCGGGGCACGAGATAGGAAGCTAGGGCTCACGAGAGGGAGGCTTGCATGGACCGGGGACAGCTCATAGAGACGATGCAGGAGATTCTCGGCCCCGAGGGCGTCATCCATAAGCACGAGGAGCTGCGCACCTACGAGTGCGACGGCCTGATGAACTACCGCGTGATCCCCGACCTCGTCGTCCTCCCCGAATCCGCCGAACAAGTCCAGCATGTAGTCAAAACCTGCTACGAAGAAGGCATCCCTTTCGTCGCCCGCGGCTCGGGTACAGGCCTCTCCGGCGGGGCATTGCCTGTTGAATCCGGCGTCCTCATAGTCCTGACCAGGTTGCGGCGCATCCTCGAGGTGGACATCCCAAACGGGCGCGTCGTGGTCGAGCCTGGCGTCATAAACATCTGGGTCTCGCAGGAGGTCGCCGATGAGGGCTACTACTACGCCCCAGACCCGGCGAGCCAGATCGTCTCCTCCATCGGTGGAAACCTCGCCGAGAACTCGGGCGGCGTCCACTGCCTGAAGTACGGCTTCACGACAAACCACGTGATGGGCGCCGAGGTCGTTCTGCCTGATGGATCGGTCGTCCACATCGGCGGCGGCAAGTCGCCCGATGCCCCCGGCTACGAGCTCCTGGGGGCGTTCGTCGGCTCGGAGGGCACCCTTGGCATCGCCACAAAGATAACGCTCAGGATTTTGCGCCAGCCCGAGGACGTGAGGACGCTGCTCGCGGCGTTCAAGGACACGGAGGAGGCCGGTGGGGCGGTCTCCGGGATCATCGGCGGCGGCATCGTACCCGCCGCCATCGAGATGATGGACTCCCTTACCATTCAGGCTGTTGAGAAGCAGGTCTCGCCCGGCTTCCCCGAGGCCGGTGCTATCCTGATCGTCGAGCTCGACGGCCCCGAAGCCGAGGTCGCGAACCAGTTCGAGCAGGTCATAAAAGTCTGCGAGGAGAACGACGCCTCGGAGATAAGGATCGCCGAGGACGATGAGGAGCGGGCCCTGTTCTGGAAGGGCAGGAAGGCCGCCTTCGGGGCGATGGGCTCCATCGCAAACGACTATTACGTCCAAGACGGCGTAGTCCCGCGCACGGAGCTCGGGGCAGTCCTGAAGAAGATAGCTGAACTGAGCGAGGAGTACGGGCTCAGGGTCGCCAACGTGTTCCACGCCGGCGACGGCAACCTCCACCCGCTCGTCCTCTACGACAACGACGCTGGCGAGGCAGAGAAGGCCGAGGAGTTGGCGGGGGAGATCGTCTTCGCCTGCCTGGAGCACGGCGGGTCGCTAACGGGCGAGCACGGCATCGGGCGCGACAAGATGAAGTACATGCCCCGGATGTTCACCGCGGAGGACATGGACGTGATGCAGCTCCTCAGGTGCGCCTTCGATCCGCACAGGA
This sequence comes from Rubrobacter sp., assembly GCA_036520255.1. Classification (GTDB taxonomy): domain Bacteria; phylum Actinomycetota; class Rubrobacteria; order Rubrobacterales; family Rubrobacteraceae; genus Rubrobacter_D. Next base: position 1,747 of record DATDKB010000466.1, read on the forward strand.
TCTGCAACCCCGGCAAGATCTTCCCGACACCCCGACTTTGCGGCGAACGCCCGGGTCCCTTCCACATGCACCCGATCCAGAAGGCCGGACTGGCGGAGAACTTCTAATGCAGACCCAGAACGTACCCACGGAAGAACTGCAGAACATAGTAGGCGAGGAGCACGTCAGGCAGGCCTTCGCCGACGACGCCGTAGACGGCGTAGAGCCCTCCCTCGTCGTCGAGCCCGGGACCATAGAAGAGACAAGCGAGGTCATGAAGCTCGTGAGCCGCGAGGGGCTCGCCGTCTCCCCGCGCGGCGGCGGGACCAAGATGGGCCTCGGGAACCCACCCGGGCAGGTCGACCTCATCCTCAGCACCGCGCGAATGGATCAGTTGTTAGAGCACGTCCCAGGCGACCAGATCGTACGCACCCAGGCCGGCCTGAAGTTGCAGGATCTGCAAGAAAAACTCGCCGAGTCGGACCAGATGCTTGGCATGGACCCCCCCGAAGAGGGCGCCACCATCGGGGGCATCGTGGCGGCCAACGCCTCGGGGCCAAGGCGTCTCAGGTACGGCACGGTGAGGGATCTGATCATCGGCATAAAGGTGGTGCTCGCCGATGGAACGGTGGCGAAGGCCGGCGGCAAGGTCGTCAAGAACGTGGCCGGCTACGACCTCTCCAAGCTGTTTACAGGCTCCCTTGGCACCCTCGGCATCATCGCCGAGGCGAACTTCAGGCTCCACCCGGTCCGAGAGTCCGCCAGGACCGTCTTTCTGGAGGTGGAAGACCCCACGCAGATACCGAGCGTGGCGCAGGCCCTCACGCACTCCTCCTTCAGCCAGTTTGTTCTCGACGCCCTGGAGATGCACTGGGAGAACGACCGGGGCGTGATCGCCGCGCTTTTTGAGGGCATCGAGCCTGCAGTGGAGGCGCAGTCATCCGCGGCCACCGAGGCTCTTCGCTCCCACGGAGAGACGAGCGTCCTTGGCAGGGACGACGGCGACGAATTCTGGAAGAGTTTCGCGCGCCGTCCTTGGGCAACGGGCGACGTGGCGCTCAAGATCGGCGCCCCGCCCTCAGACCTTGCGGCCGTTCTCGACTCGGTCGTAGGCGCGGCGGCACGCGCGGGTGTCGAAGTCCGAATTTCCGGCCACGCCGGTACCGGGGTGACCTTCGCGGGGCTCTCCGGCGAAGACGACGGGCTCGTCGAGGTCGTGGAGGAGGTGCGTGAGATCCGACTCCGCAGGGGCGGTAGCGTGGTCGTGCAGGCGGCTCCTCTCGCGGTCAAGGAGAGGCTGGAGGTGTGGGGTTCGGGCGGGGATTACCTCGGGCTCACGCGGCGGGTAAAGGAGAAGTTCGATCCGGGCTACAACATGAACCCCGGTAGATTCCTGGGAGGCATCTAGTGACCGAACGCAACGGTTCCGGCGGAGAGGACCGCTACGAAGCCACAGACGCGACCGAGCGGCGAAACCCCGAGGGCACGACGGGCAACGAGGCGATGGCCGGGGCCATAGGTGCGGGAAGCCCCGAGGACATCGGCCAGAGCACCCGTGCCGCTGGAGACTCGATCCAACAGACCATCGGCGAGGCCAGGGCCGAGAGCGGCTCCTACACGTTCCCCGCCTTCGACGACCATCACCCGCCCGAGAAGGACCTTATAGACGACTGCGTCCACTGCGGCTTCTGTTTGCCGACCTGCCCGACCTACGTGCTGTTCGGGGAGGAGATGGACTCCCCGCGCGGGCGCATTTACCTGATGAACAAGGGCCTCAACGAGGAGCCGATGAACGACGAGATGGTTCGCCACTGGGACCTCTGCCTCGGGTGCATGGCCTGCGTCACGGCCTGTCCTTCGGGCGTTCAGTACGACAAGCTCATCGAGGCCACGCGAGGGCAGGTCGAGCGTCGCTACGAGCGCAGGGCCGACGACAAGGCTTTCAGGGAGATGATCTTCCAATTCTTCCCCTACCCGAACCGCCTGCGCGCCATCGCCGCCCCGATGCGCCTCTACCAGCGCTTCGGCGTCGGCGACAAGCTGCGAAAGGCAGGCATCATGCAACGCATCCCGGCAAGGATGCGCGCGATGGAAGCGCTCCTCCCCGACCTGCCGAAGGAAGAGAAGATCCCGGACCTAACGGGCCCCGTAGGCGAGAAGCGCCGCAGGGTCGGCGTCCTGACCGGATGCGTGCAGCGGGTGTTCTTCTCCCCCGTTAACGCCGCCACGGTCCGCGTCCTCGCCGCCGAGGGTTGCGAGGTCGTCGCGCCCAAACAGGGTTGCTGTGGCGCCCTCTCGACCCACGCCGGCCGCGAGGAGGAGTCGGTTAACTTTGCCCGCAAGACCATCGATACCTTCGAGGACCTCGACCTGGACAACGTGGTCGTCAACGCCGCGGGCTGCGGGTCGACGATGAAGGAGTACGGCTACCTCCTGCGCGACGACCCCGACTACGCCGAGAGGGCGAAAGCCTTCAGCGCGAAGGTCCGCGACGTCTCGGAGTTTTTGCAAGAGCTCGGCCCCGTCGCCGAGCGGAATCCGCTGCCCCTCACAGCTGCCTACCACGACGCCTGCCACCTGGCGCACGCGCAGGGCGTCCGCCGGCAGCCGCGCCAGACCCTCAAGCAGATACCAGGTATGGACGTAAAGGAGATCAAAGAGGCCGAGGTCTGCTGCGGGTCGGCGGGCATCTACAACATGGTCGAGCCCGAGCCCGCCGCCGAACTTGGGGAGCGGAAGGCGAACAACATCCTCAAGACGGGGGCGCAGGTGATCGTCACCTCCAACCCGGGCTGTATGCTCCAGATCCAATCTTCCCTCAAGAGGATGGGCCACGACGGCATACCGATGGTCCATCCGATGGAGGTCCTCGACGCCTCCCTGCGCGGAGAGCCGGTAGAGACGCTGCTAGATAAATAGCATGAGGGCCGCCCGTTCCCTCCTCGCCGTCCCCGCCACAAAGCGGAAGATGATCGAGAAGGCTCTCGCCTCGGACGCCGACGGCGTCTTCCTCGACCTCGAAGACGCCGTCGCCCCGAACGACAAGGCCGGTGCCCGCGAAGACGTCGTCCGCGCCCTGAAAGAGCTCGACTGGCGCGGTCGTCCGAAGCTCTTCAGGGCCAACGCCCTCGACACGCCGTACTTCTACAGGGACGTGATCGAGGTCGTAGAACAGGCCGCAGCCTCCCTGGACGCCGTCATGGTCCCGAAGGTGAACCGCCCCGAAGACCTACACGCCGTCGCCGTCCTGCTCTCCGGTCTGGAGATGGCGACGAACCTGGACGTAGGAAAGATAAACATCGAAGCCCAGATAGAGAGCGCCGAAGGCCTGACCAACGCCGACGCGATAGCCAGCGCCAACCCCCGAACCACGGCTCTCCACTTCGGTCCCGGTGACTTCGCGGCGAGCCTGCGCATGCCGCAGA
>DATDKB010000467.1:0-5406 GCA_036520255.1 Rubrobacter sp.
CTAGGTTGCCGGGGTCGGCCTCGGGGTGCTTGTCGATGGCCGCGTTTAGGTTGGTGACGTAGGTGTTGTGGTGCTTTTCGTGGTGGAGGTGCATGGTCTGTTCGTCTATGGCGGGTTCCAGGGCATCGTAGCCGTAGGGCAATTGTGGAAGCTCGTAGGCCATTTTCTGCTTGCTCCTTTATGATCCGGGATCGTTACCTTATCTATCGAGTTCTACTTGACGGTTACATCGCGCCCTCCAGCCTACTGAGACCTGATGCCTACAAGATCAAATGCAGGTCCCCGAACTCGTGCCAGAGGTAGCCTTTTTCCAGGGCTTCGGAGTAGGCGGTCTCGAGGTGTTTGCGGCCTGTGGTGGCGAGGGGGCACAGGGACGCGCGCCCGGTGAGCGCCTCCAGCATCGACAGGTGGGTCGAGCGGGGTTCGTGCAGTCCGGTCAGCATCGCGTTCACGGATCGTATGCCGCGCTCCGGGGTTATGTAGAGGTCGGTCCAACCCCCGCCCGGATGGGTCACGCCGTCCCTGCCCGTGACGGTCTCCAGCGCACGGACGACGGTTGTTCCGACGGCTACGATCCTGCGCCCGGCTACGCGTGCGGCGTTGATCGCGGCCGCGGTCTCCAGGGGAACCCGGTAAAACTCCTCGTACGGCGGCTCGTCGTCCTCGAGGCTGGCCACACCGGTGTGCAGTATGAGCGGCAGGATCTGCACCCCCTTCGCGACGAGGCGCGTGATGAGCTCGGGCGTAAAGGCCCTTCCCGCCGAGGGCATCTCGGCGCTACCGACCTCCGTGGCGTAGACCGTCTGATAGTAGCTCGACGGCCAGCTCTCCCTGACGTAACGGTACCGGATGGGAGACCCGTGCCTGTCCAGATACTCATCGAGGTCGCTAGGCAGGTCAAGGGTGGAGATCCAGAGCCGGTTGATTCCCCCGCTCCGTTTCCGTTGCTCCGAAAGATAGGGCGTTTGCAAGACGATGCTGGCGCCCCCAGGGAGCCTCAGGACCTCTCCAGCCTTACCGTCGAGCACAGGTTCATCGCCGGAGGATGACCTCAGCTCGACGACCCACAGGTCCGCCGGCAGGTGGGTCGAGAGATGCACCTCGAGGGTCGTTCCGTCTGCATACTTGGCGGGGAGCGCGGCGTTCATGGTGCCGCTGGTGTTGATGACGAGGGTGTCTCCGGCTTCCAGAAATTCGGCGAGGTTGGTGAAGCTGGAGTGGACGATGCTGTCGTCGTCAAGGTGGGAGACCATCAGGCGGACTCTGTCGCGGCGTAGTCCTCGCGCTTCCGGGGGCTCGCCGGCCTCCAACTCCGAGGGTAGGTCGAAGTGCAAGGGGACGTGCGCTTCGGGATACTCGGGAAAAGCGTCCGTATGTTCCAATGTTGCGTCGATCGTGTGGCTCAAGATACGTTCCTTCTAGCCTGGTTCCGCCGGCGTGGTGACCTCATAGACGTTGCCGTCTGGTCCTCTGAAATGGGACCACGATCCGCCGTCCTCGGCCTCGTGAACGGGACCGATAAAGGAGATTCCGACAGCCTCGAGATCCGCGCGGGCTTCCTTTACGTCGTCGACCAGGAAGCCTGCTACGGGGCCCCTGTCGAAGTGTTCGTGCTCCTCGTCGCCCGGACCGAACACCTCGACCTTGTCCCCGTTTGGCAGCCGAAATACCTTGAAGTCCGGCTCCTCATGTACTGCCTGCAAACCGAGGGTATCTCCGAAGAACCTGACCGTGTCATCGAAGTTGTAGGTTCGCGTTCCGAGCCAGACCAATCCTTTAGCCTTCATGGGTTGTCTCCTCTCGGGTCTCCGTAGGCGACAAGTCCGAGTCTGGAGACCAGAACTCGAGCAGGTTCCCGTCTGGATCGTAGAAGTAGGACGAGTGGGCCTCCATCCAGTCGAAGCGGACCGGTCCGTAGACCGCCTGGCCCTTGTTGCGGACGTGATCTGCAGCCTCTTCGAGCTTTCCGCGGGGAATACTGAAGGCGTAGTGGACCCTTCCCTAGCGCTCGCCTTCGGGGAATGGGGATTTCTCCTCGAAGAGCAGGGGGCCGTTGTGAAGGGCTACGCGTTGCGCATGGCCGGGCTCGCCGGCCCAGAACCAGGCCCAATCGTCGTCCGGCTCGTTCTCGGGCCTCAGGCCGACGACCTCCCGGTAGAAGCGGGCCGACCTCTCCACGTCCTCTACTATCAGTGCGATCTCCGCAAGTTCCGTGTTGAACACTACTGTCTCAGCCTCTGGCGGCTGCCGCCAGCGAGCGGGCCTCGTAGCGGCCGCTCGGCAGGTCGCCCGTTAGGAGTTCCATGAAACCCGGTACGCTCTCTTCTGGCAGAGGACGGTCGCTGATGTCCTCGTCGGGGAAGGCTTCCTGGTGCATGCGGGTGCGCATGTCGCCCGGATCAACGCGGTAGACGCGCAGGTTCGGGTTCTCGGCCGCGAGGATGTTGGAGAGTTGCTCGAGCGCGGCCTTGCTCGACCCGTACCCGCCCCAACCTTCGTACGGCTGGACCGCGGCGTCGCTCGTCACGTTGACGATGCGCGCGTCCGGTTTCAGCTCGGCTTTCAGGACCTGCACGAGTGCGAGGGGTGAGATCACGTTCTTCCTGTAGACCTCCTCGAGCACGTCGAGCGGGTAGCCGAGCAGGGCCGGCTGTGGGCTCGGGCCAAGGATACTCGCGTTGTTCACGAGCGCGTCCAGCCCGCCGGCCTCGCGTGCCGCGTCCGCCAGCGCAGCCCTGTGCTCAGGGTCTGAGACATCTCCTGGTATGGCGAGCACGCTGGTATGTTCGGACAGCCCGCCGCGGGCACTCTCCAGGCCGTCCTCGCCCCTGGCGTCGATGATCAAAGTCCAGCCCTCTTCGGCCAGGGCGCGTGCCAGCGCGAGGCCCAGCCCGCGCGAAGCGCCGGTGATGAGCGCCGTGCGTTGTGGTGACTCGTCGTTCATTTCGTGTTCCTCCCGGTCTTGGTTGAATACAATGTATCGTCCACGCCTTTGCCAGGGAACGGCAGGAGGGACGGTTTTCGGCCTGAACCTTGGTACAGGTAGGCCGGCGCCGATAGTTCTGTCGCGCTTCACTTTTCGTGTTGGATACTGCGGTGGGCCGGGAGGCCGCCGGTTGTTAGGGTGCGTCCACGAGCCCGCGCCGGACGGCGATCCTGGCCGCCTCGGTGCGGTTATGGGCTTCGAGTTTTGCCAGGATGGAGCCGACGTGGAATTTGACCGTGCGTTCGGAGATAAAGAGCTGGTCGGCGATCTCGGCGTTCTGGAGGCCTCGGGCTAGCAGCGCGAGCACCTCGAGTTCCCTGGGCGTGAGCCGCCGGTTCTGCGGAACGTTTTGCTCGCCGTCTATGCGATTTAACAGCCTGTCGGCGACGCCAGGCTCTAGCAATGAGCCCCCGGCCTGGACGGTGCGGATGGCGCCGAAGATCTCCTGCCTTGAGGCGCCCTTGAGCAGGTAACCACGGGCGCCAGCACGTAGGGACCCGAGGATCCTCTCGTCCGTATCGTAGGCCGTGAAGACGACCGTGCGCGCGCGAGAGCCCGCGTCGCGCAGCATTTCGAGTGCCTCGACGCCGTCCGTCCCTGGCATCTCCAGATCAAGCAGTATCACGTCGGGGTCGAGGATCTTGGCCAGCCTGAGCGCTTCGTCGCCGTCGGCGGCCTCGCCTACCACCTCGAAGTCGGGCTGGGTACCGAGCACGGCGACGAGGCCCTCGCGCAGCATCGGGTGGTCGTCGGCGACGAGCAGCCTGATCCTATCCACCCTGTCGTCCTCCGAGCGGCACCTCGACCTCGACGCGTGTGCCCTCGTTTGAGCTGCTCTCCACCCCGAGGAAGCCGCCGATCGTGGCCGCCCTCTCCCTCATGCCAACAACGCCATGCCGGTCATCCTGAACGCCAGAAGGGTCGAAGCCGCGACCGTCGTCCTGTACCACGAGCCGCACCTGATCTGGCGTGGACGCGAGCCGGACCGTCACGCGGCTCGCCCGAGCGTGGCGGGCGGCGTTGGTGAGGGCCTCCTGACAGATGCGGTACAGGGCGACCTCGACGCGCGGGGGGAGCGGGCGGCTGCCGTTGATGGCCTTGAACCTCGTGGCGACGCCCGTCTCCGCTTCCCACCGGTCGACGAGCGTTTTCAACGCTTCGGGCAACGAGCGGCCTTCAAGCGGGGCGGCCCTGAGGTCGAGGACGGAGCGACGGGCCTCGTCGAGGTTGGAACGGGTTAGGGAGAGGGCGCGGCGCAGCGGTTCGCGGGCGCGCTCCGCGCCGGCCCCGTGGTCGAGGAGCGCTTCCGCGGACTCCAGTTGAAGTCCGGTCGCGGTGAGCCCCTGCGCCAGGGTGTCGTGTATCTCGCGCGCCAGCCGGTTGCGTTCCTCGACGGCGCCGAGCCTGGCGCTACGGTCGTAGAGGCGCGCCCGCTCGACGGCGATTGCGAGCAGGTCGCCTATGGTGGAGAGCAACTGCAGGTCCTCTGGCGAGAGCCCCCGCCACTGCGGGCTCGCCACGTTCATGACGCCGAGCTTCTTCTCCCCGGCGTAGAGCGGGATGCTGGCATGGTAGCGCAGGCCGCCGGTGCCGTCGACGAGGCCATCGAGGCGGCTGCACGTCAGGACGTTGACGTTGGCCGCGCCTTCGAGGTCACCCCGCTTGTAGGTGTCAAGGCAATAGCAGTAGCCCGAACCGTCCATGCGGCGCGGGTCGTCGGACAGAGCGGGGGGGAGGTTGCGGGCCGCGGCGAGGTAGGGCTCCGGGGAGGAATCTTCCAGAAGCCAGATCCAGGCCGTCCGTAAACCCAAAAGCTCGGCCACCTGCGAGAGCGTGAACCCGAGCGCCTCGCCGAGCTCCACCGAACGATTGAGCTGGCGCGCGATCTCATTCAGCACCGAGAGCTCGTGGTTGCGCCGCTCGAGATCCTCTCTCCCCGAGATGTTTTGCTCGGACATACCCGCTTCTCTCCAACCTCTCCAACCTCTCCAACCTCAGTTGAGTTTAGCAGCGAGAGACCAGCAAACCAGCGTCCCAGAATTGTACTCTGCTCTGGGCGCCGCATAAGGAGTTGCGTCTTTAGGAATGCGCGGGAGACCAGGAGACCGTCGCATGGTTTGCTAGCGGCTGACGACCGTAACATTCACCGTAACCGAGAGCTTCAGGTTCGTCGCGACGAGCGCCAGAGAAGCAAAGCCCAAGAGCAACACCGTCACGGTCGCCCGAAGACTAGCCGTTCGGGTGATGCGTCCAGCGTTCTACTGGGGCTACGGTCATTTCGCCGTCTACGCCAGTATCGCCGCCTTCGGCGTGGGTATCCAACTGGCCATCGAAGCTGTGTCCCCGCAGTACGCCCTCGCCACGGGGGCCGCGCCCTCCGGAGGTTGCGGTTTGGGGGAGAGGGCGGTGCTGGCATGTGG
>DATDKB010000468.1:0-5121 GCA_036520255.1 Rubrobacter sp.
TGTAGTGCTCGCCAAGTGGATCTAATCTCCTCTTTACCCATTTATGAGATAGCTTCTAGGCGCTAAAGACAAACTTCGAAGAAGTCCTTTTCTACGCACTGTGGTGATTAGCGAAAATACGCAACATGAGCGACGCGACGCCAGACGAGGCTGGTTACCCTCGGTAAGAGCAGCGGCGACCAAAGAAAGGAGCGATGAGGTGGACGAGCCGAAGGTACCCAACTTCGAGCAGATGGACGAGCGGCAGAGGCGGTACTTTCTCGAGGGGATGATGTCCGACCTTGGCGCCGACTCGGGCTACGAGGTGCGTCACGAGGACTTCGTGATGGAGATGCCCCAGTCGTGGGAGCGCATCAGGGGCCGGGAGAGGAGGAGGGAGTTCCAGGGTGCCTACCCCGGCCCCGGCGACGCAGCTGCACCGTGTGCTGGTGAGGAAGGGGCTGTGGGTGGCGGAGGTTGCCTCCGACTACGACGGCCAAGCAATTCATTACGTGTCCATCGTGGAGCTGAAGGACGGCAAGATGTTGCGGGACGCCCGCTACTATGCGGAGCCGTTTGAGGCGCCGGAGTGGAGCGCACTGTGGGTCGAGCGGATGGACTCCTATGCGTGCGATCCCTGCGATTTTCCGAGAATCCAGTACAGGCGAAGGGCCTAGAAACATCCATTTTTAGGTAGTAGGGTGAATGGGCTTCGAGTAACCGTACCAAGGTACAGGCCAAAGCTGTGCTTTCGCACGATGCGCATAGCACTCCTCTGTGCCACCCTGCGCATGACACGCAGCCAACTCCCCGAAATGTTCGACCGGCAAGATCTTGAGGCGCGTTTGGTTTCGTACGATCAAGCGAGTAACTCGCCAGGACGGCACAATTAGAGGATATGGAAGGGAGACGAACGTGAGATTGGGCATCCTCGGCACCGGCGTGGTCGGCAAGACGATAGGCGCCAGGCTGGCCGGCTTAGGACACGAGATGATGGTTGGTACCCGCGACCCGGAAGAGACCACGTCGCGCGCAGAGCCTAACGCCTACGGCAACCTCCCATTCAGTGCCTGGCAAGAGGAGCACCCTGGGGTCAAGCTCGGCACCTTCGGCGAAGCGGCCGCCCACGGGGAGATGGTCGTCAATGCCACCGCAGGTGGCGTCTCCCTGAAGGTGCTCGAGCTGGTCGGCGAGGGTCACCTGAGCGGCAAGATCCTAGTAGACGTCTCCAACCCCTTAGACTTCTCTCAGGGCATGCCTCCCACCCTCTCGGTGTCGAACGCTGACTCGCTGGGCGAACAGATCCAACGGAGGTTCCCCGAGACGAGGGTGGTCAAGACCTTACACACCATGAACGCCCCCTTCATGGTCGATCCCGCCCAGCTTGCCGGAGCCGACCACGCCGTGTTCGTTAGCGGCAACGCCGTGGAGGCAAAGCAAGCGGTGACCGAGTTGCTAGAAAGCTTCGGCTGGGCCGACATCATCGACCTAGGAGACATCACCACGGCACGGGGCACGGAGATGCTGCTGCCCGTCTGGTTGCGGCTGTTAGGTGCGCTACAGAAGTCCATCTTCAACTTCAAGATCGTCCGTTGATCCTAGATCAACCCACACTTAAGCGGGAAGCTGGTTCTCTGTAGACAGCTGCGTTGGAGTATTAATGGTATTAATAATGGCCAGACCTGTTGCTGGCCACTACTTACCCTCCGGGTTTCACCTGCAAATCGCCGTATTCCAGGAGTGGAGCCGAGGGGATCCGAACCCCTGACCTCCGCCGTGCAAAGGCGGTAAGAAGCTTTGCTAGACATTACTGAAAAGTGCAAAATAGCTGCAATCGGCTGAATTCCTGCGTTGGCGCTTTGCTTAAGGGTTCAGGAGATTTACTCGGGTTGCTGCACGGTTGCTGCACAAACATCTACTCGCGGTCGGACAACTCCCCAACCTCCCGACGGAACCTCCGACCACGATCGCGCACACCGTCAGGGCGAGCATCAGCAACCCTCACCCCGTCACACGGACGACGTCATCCGCTAGTGATCTCTACGTGGGATTTGATGTCTAGTACGGGCGTGCCGTCCAGCATGTCGAGGCCCTTGACGTCGATGCTCGCGCCCCGGACCCCTAGCACCTCCAACACCGACATCCCGATCGGGTTGGGTCTGATGGGCGAGCAGATGCCGAACACGCCCGTCTCCCTGCCGGTCTGGCCCGACGTCTGCCGGAGCAGTTCGGGAAAAACCCCGGGCTACGATGAAAGTGGAAGATCACGACTATGCGCTGGCCCACCTCGATTCCTCGCAGCCCTTCTGAGTATTCCTCGTCGATGACGAGCGTGCCCTTCACGTCGGAGACGCTCCAGTGGCGGGGAAGCTCTTGGGCATCCGTGCGGACGAAGCCGATCGGTATCAACTCAATGCTCATACCGCAATTCCTACTGTTCGTCCCGGCCCTTGCTCGTTACACCTCAAGGTGAAGCATACGCTAAGACTCCGGCAATCCAATCGGCGGCGCGCGAGTGCTTCCTTACCCTCTGCCCCTGCCGAGCCACCCGCGCCAGCCGTAGCGTCGTTCGACCAGCGCCGCGCCCGTACGAAGCCTAGTGGCCTCCCCAGGGCTCGGCGAACCAGATCTCGAACGTCTCAACGCCCTCCGGCACCGCCATGAAACGTACGAGTCGCTCTCCCTCCTCGATTAGGGCGTCGCGGTCGTTTTTGGCTAGGGGCTCGAACGGCTCGATCAGGAGCGTAGCCTTCCCGCGGCTTCGCTCGGACTTCCATGTCCCTCGCACGAAGCCGTCGACGAGGAAGGTGGCTGGTACCATGCCGTTTTTGGAGGCGATCGCCTTGCGGTACTCGTTGGCTATGACGCGGGTGCGGTCGGCGTGGGAGAGAGTCAGATTGTCGAACTCGGGCAAAAAGCGGGGCGGGGCTGGCACTTCCGGGTCGGGCCTCGGAGCATCGGGTAGGTCGAACATCTCCCCGCCGTGCTCGTCGCGGAAGAAGAGCAGACGCGACCGGAGCCGATCGACCATCCCGCCGAGTCGGGTCAGCCCCGACCAGGTCTGCGCGTCCTTGACGGTGGCCGGTCCGAACGCTCCCAGGTAGCGTACGACCATCTCGTCCAGAGAGGGGTCGGAATCTAGGGAGCGGCCGAGCCAGGCCTCGGCGGTGGTGTGGGCGGCGGGCCCGCTCTTTCCCCAGACGCCGCGGGGCGGCACCTGGACGAGCGGCAGCAGGTGGCGGATGGCGCGGGCGAGGGAGGCGGGGTCGCGCTCGGGCCACCGCTCCCGCAGGATCTCGCCGAGCTCCTTGGCGGTGCGAGGCCTTTCCTCGAGCAGCGCCCGGCCGGCGGCGGAGAGCGCCTCGATGTCCACTCCCTCGACGCCCGCGCGGTGGGCGCGGTTACCGTAGAGGCCGCGGTCGATGACCGGCTGCACCAGGGGGCGGAGCGTCAGACAGTCGCGGGTGCTCACAAGGTGTACGGTGTTGCGCATGAGCGCGACGCGCACCGCTCGGCGGTCCAAGATCAGGCGGGCCAGCTCGTCGGGGTGGAAGTCCTCAAGCCGCGTCCACAGGCCGACGTAGGGCGGGGCGGGGGCTTGAGCCTGCAAGCCGACGAGGTGCTCGATCGCCTCTTCGGCGGAGAGGCTCTGGCGTCGCAGCAGCATCTGCCGCTCCAACGTGGCGCGGTTGAGCGCACGCGGTGAGAGAATAGGCACATCGGTCATCGTAGCCAGAACTCCTTCGAAGACGTTCGAACGCCTTCTACGGTCGCCTTAGACACCTGCCCGAGCGGCACTTGTGTGAGCGTGGCGTTGCTCATCGCCTCAGCATCGTCGCCGCTGCCACGCTGCTAGTCGCGGGCAGATATCTGCTGCACGGCCCAACCGTTGCCGTCAGGATCGTTGAACAAGACGAACCCGACGTTGTCTAGATACTCTCCGCCCCGGGCCGGGCGAGGTCCCGAGGCGCCGACCACCAGGACCTCGCTGGCCTCCACCCCCCGCTCGACAAGCTGGGCACGAGCCGCGCGGATGTCATTGACCACCAGCTGCAAGCCCTTGAACGAGCCGGGCTTCATCTCCACGAGACCTTTGCCTACTACGATCGAGCAACCCGAGCCTGGATGGGTCAGCTGCACGATGTGGTAGTCCTCGCTGATCCTGGTGTCGTGGTCGAGGTCGAACCCCAGCTTCTCGGCGTAGAACGTTTTGGTGCGATCCACGTCTGAGACGGGGACCACCACCTCGAGCGTCCAGTTCATGCCGGTTCGTCCTTTCATGTTGGGTACGGGTCCGAAACCATTGCCTACCTCCCGGCAACCTCCATCGTTTGATCCTACGCCTCACCGCCTCCCGGTTAGCCAGCGTCGCCCCGGTCGCGGCTATCTAGAGAACATCCCACTGGTGACGTTGACGCACGTGCCGGTGATGGCGCCGGCCTTCGCGGAAGCAAGGAACGTAGCCGTCTCCGCGACCTCTTCTTCACTGGAAGTTCTTAGAACACCGATTTCCACACACTCTGGTGAATCAGGGTAGAGGAACAACCTAACCGTAAACCTTGCGACCCATAGGGGGGCTATCCCGGCAGAAACGATCCCTGTTCCCGATCGGATCGACCTTCTGTCGCGGTCCGGCTCATCGTCTCAGTCGGCGAAGAACTCGGCCAGCACCGGCACGAGCACCTCGGGGGGCACGGCGTGTTCCTGGCCTTCCAGGACACGGTGCCGCCCGTTAGGAATGGCCTCCGCGAGCCGCCTACCCACGTCTATCATCCACGGGTAGTCCGCCCCGCCGGTGAGCACGAGGGCGGGAACCGTAACCCTGCTGGCCTTCTCGACCGGGATCGTGCCGTCCCTGCCGATGTCGCCCATGACCTCCGAGTCGTAGGCGAGCGTGTGAGCCATCGCCTCCAACCCCGCCCACCCGGGGGTACGGCGCATCCCATCTACCGTCTCCTGCGGCATACCCACCAACCCCATGAACAGTTCGACCGCGTCGCCACAGCGGTCCTCCGAAAGCATGGCCTTGAGGTTCTCGCCGTACTCCCGCGAGCTCCGTCGCGCCTCCTCGTCGCCATCGGGCGCGTATGGGGGGTCGTGCAGCACGATCTTGGCCATGGGCACACCTTGCGCCGCCGCGTG
>DATDKB010000469.1:0-8204 GCA_036520255.1 Rubrobacter sp.
GTGCCCGTTAGGTGCTCCAAGAAACGCCGTCTTTGGCCGATGGTGGCGGCTGGTCGCTCCTTTACGTCCGCCTCCAGGAGAGCTCGGCCGCTTTCGTTTACCTTGCGAGGCCGTCCGGGGCTCTTCCCGGGCTCAAGCGACCCTCCTCCTCTAGCGGTTCTCGAGTAACGCTTGACCGAGGAGAGGCTCACGTCGAACAGGCGAGCAGCCCGAGCTTTGGACATGCCCCGCTCTACGGCTGAGACTATCTTCTTGCGGAGGTCTTCTGAGTAGGCTCTCATCCTCCCATGATCGCATACGGATCAATCTTTATGCTCATTGCTGTAGGGTATGACCCTAACCGACCCCAACACTACCCGATCTCCTCCGACACCGCTCGCCGATCTGAAGCCTGCAGATCGGCGGAAATACGGGCTTTCTCCGACACGATGCTACCGTGCGAAGCCCCCTAGCCTCCTTGGAGCAGAATCCGGCTTACGGGACGGCCCCGACCTTCGACCAGTAACCTGGCCGCCTGACACTACACGCAACGAGCTTCGTCAATCGACGCGAAAGAAAGGGCCAGGGCCCCTTTGCGAAACCCCGGCCTCGATGAACGTGTGCGAACGTTGCGCCCGCGTTCCTTCTAGCCCCTGGTGGTGGCGATGACGATGGCCTGCCCGATCAGGAGGCCGCCTGTGAACAGGTCGGTGTCGAAGGTCTGGTTCAACGCTCCCGCCGCCGTCCCGGCCAGGCTTACGTTGACATCCATCCCTCAGCACCAACACTCCCTGGGAGGCCTGAACGCCACCCGTAACGGCGCCGAGGCGCAGCAGCGGTATACGCACGCACGCTCCGGCCACCTTGGCGATCAGGAAGCCGCTGTCGAGGTCGATCACGAAGCGCTTGACCACCAGCGTCGTGCCCCCGGCGGTGATGGCAAGGCCTCCTGGGTGCACGATCTTGCCGCTGAGCTGCTTTTTATTGACCTCGCCCCCGACGATAGGGAAGGCGAACACGGTGCTACCTGCCGGACCGATGGCAGGTCCGGTCGCCCGGATGCTGACGCCCGCATCCGTGAGAACGGCCGCAGTACCGCTGTCGAGCGTTAGCAGGGTCTTTCCGCCGGTGACCGGGGTGGCCGCGCTCCGCTCGGCGCTCTGTGCAGGGGGTGCCGAAAACGCCAGGGCTAGAAGCGCCGCGGCGAGCGCGCCGGCGAGCGCCGTCCAGGCTAATGAGTTCCTCCACATCTGGCGCGAATAGGCTGCGCTTGTTGTGGTCCTTAAGGTGATGTTCGCCTGCTTAGGGCCGGTTTGCCGTCGTCTGTGACCGTCAGATCCACCGCTACCTCGGTACACCCTCCTGATTCGGGTTCACCGATCAGGAGGGTTAAAATGGAGCGGCGCCTCGAATTGCGCTACCAAACACACTCTCTATTAAAAAGTGGCTCGGGCCAGGCTAGCACTGCACTTTTTGCGTACGGAACCTTGTACCTGACCTTGTAGCACGGCCGTTTTGGGTTCGGCTACAGAGATATCGTCACTTGGCAGATGCAAATGGCCTCGAGCATCAGCTACCATAGGCGGGTTGTGTGAGGGGGCGGGAGCCTTCGCAATTTACTTTCCGCCTGACAAGGAAAGGATGTACGAGGATGGGAAGAGCGGTTCGACTGCTGGCTTCTATGGCGACAGCAGTTCTCCTTGCGATATTGGTGGTGTTGGTCGCGGCGATTGGGTCGACAAAGTCCGTAACCGCCGCTCAGCGGCCTAACATCGTCTTCGTCCTCACAGACGATCTGGATAGCCACTCCATGCAGTACCTGGACGGGCTGCGCAGCATCATGGCCAAGAACGGCACGACTTTTCAGAGGGCGTACGTCACCGACTCGCTATGCTGCCCCAGCCGGGCCACGATTCTGCGTGGGCAGTACCCTCACAACCACGGCATCAGGAGCAACGTGCCGCCCGCGGGGGGAGACAACAAGTTCCGCGACACGATGAAGGACCAATCTACGGTGGCGACCTGGCTGGACGACGCCGGCTACCGGACCAAGTTTGTCGGCAAGTATCTGAACGGCTACAACGAGAGGAATTACACCCCGCCGGGCTGGGACGAGTGGTTCGGCTGGCTGGGCGAGTATGGGAACAAGAAGGTCAACGACGACGGCCGGGTGCGCAAGGTTCAGGGTCACGACACCGACCTGTTCGCTAGGGAGTCGGTAGACTTCATCAGGAGGGCCTCGGAAAAGAAAGATCCGTTCTTCCTGAGCGTTTGGACCAGGGCGCCCCACCAGCCGGCGATCCCCGCCCCTCGCTACGCGGATCGGTTCCAGAACGCCGCGTTGCCGCACCCTCCTAACTTCGACGAGGCGGACGTCTCGGACAAGCCCCGTTTTGTAAGGGATCTGCCGAAGCTGTCTGATAGAAAGATTTCCGATATGCGCGACCTCCACCAGGGACGTCTGGCTTCGATGCTCTCGGTGGAGGACCTGCTTAGGGACGTGGTCGCAGAACTCAGGGAGACGGGGGAGCTGGACAACACCTACATCATCTTCACCTCCGACAACGGATACAATCTCGGCCAGCACCGGATGACCCAGGGCAAAAGAACCGCCTACGAGGACGATATCCGGGTGCCGCTTGTGGTGCGCGGGCCAGGAGTACCAGCGAACCGCGTGCTGAAACACCAGGTCCTCAACAACGACCTTGCCCCGACCTTCGCGGGGCTTGCTGGCGTGACGCCGCCCACTTTCGTCGACGGCAAGTCTATGGTCCCGTTGCTCGACTCCTCCCCGCCAACGGTGACCAACTGGCGCACGGGCATCCTCACGGAGAACTGGCGAACGGAGGCCGTGGGCGGAATCTCGGACGCTCCCACCTACAAAGCCCTCCGTACCCAGAGCTTTCTCTGGAACAGATACGTCAACGGAGAGCGGGAACTCTACGATATGCGCAACGACCCCTATCAGCTGAACTCCCACAAACCCAGTAGGAATCGGCAGCTCGTACAGAGGCTGAACCACCAACTCAACAGGCTGGAGGACTGCGCCGGGGCGGAGTGCCGCGCTGCCGAGTCGAACTAGCAAAGAAAAAACGGCGAGCCCCTACCAGCGGGCAAGAACTGTTCTCTAGGCCGTGAGTCGGTGCGCCGCGTTCGACCGGCCACACACCTTTGTCCTCCTGGCATAAGTGCTGCTCCCGAGCGTTGGGAAAACGATTCGGCTGCTGGCCTCTCTGGCGACGGCCATGCTTCTCGCAAGCGTGGTGGTGCTTGTCGCGGTTATCGGCTCGGTGAGGCCATGGACCCGCAGCTGAGCGGCCCAACATCGTCCTCGTCGTCACCTGGATAGCCCACGGAAGCGCCCGCGGCACTGTCAGGGTGATGAACGCCGGGAGGCCGAAGGAGGCTGGAGAGAAATCACCCATCTGGGGATGCGCTGCACCCTCAACACCATATAAAGTACCTCATTGCGGTGCATGGGCCGGGCACGAAGCCCGGCGTGGATAGATCGAGGGGGCGTCTCGGTAGCCGTGATGGGTTTGACGAGGAACCTGGTTGTCCTGTTGATTCTGGCAGGATTGTTCTTCTACCTGATCCTACCTGGCCTGATCGAAGACCAGCTCGCCAGGCGGCTGCAAACGGCGTTCGGGGCACCGACAAAGCCCCTCGTAAGCGTTTCTTCGACCTTCCCGCCCGCGATGCTCCTCGGCCACATCGACCAGGTCAGGGTGACGATGGACCGGGCGAGCCTGCAAGGCGCAGTCCTCTACAATACCAAGGCCGACCTGAAGGGCGTGGACGTCTCCGTACCGCAGCTACTCCAGGGAGATCACACGGTGAAACAGAGAGTTGCTCGCTGAACGTCGAGTCGCCCCCGGTTTTCATCGACCAGAACCAGGCGTGCCTCGATTATCTGGGCCTCGGAACACTCTACTAATTCAGCAAGAGCAATAAGCTGAAAGGCCGTATCACTGATCGGCTCCCTTCCCACATCTATGTGCAGACTGGAACGGATTCACAACGGGTCGGTGGGCGATCCTCTATACTTCCCCCACGCAGCAAACGACTTTAGTTACAAGAAGTTACAAGCATCTAGATGGGAGACGAGCTTGTCAAGTATAGCCGCCGCCTGGAAGAGGTTGCCCTGGTGGGTAGAGCCGGCTACCGTGGTGATCGCGTTGACCGCCTTCGGCCTCTATTCACTCATCATCATCGCCATATTTCCGGGCGAGTACAAGCAGTTTGTATCCCCGTTCTATTCGCCCGAGGTTCCGTTGCCGAACTGGACGCCGGGGTTCGTGACGGCGCCGATGCTGGTGTTGTGGATACCGCTCGGTTTCAGGGCGACCTGCTACTACTACCGGAAGGCATACTACCGGGCGTTCTTCTTCGATCCGCCGGCGTGCCAGGCGGGGGCTCAGGCGAAGGACCGCTTCTGGGCTGGAAAGAGCGCGACGGAAGGGTACAGGGGAGAGCGGGCGCTCTTCGTCTTGAACAACGTGCACCGGTACTTTCTGTACGCCTCGATCATCGTGGTGGCGTTCCTCTGGTACGAGGCCTTTCGGACCCTGTTCGGGCCGCAGGGGTTCCAGGTCAGCGTCGGCTCCTTGCTGTGGTTCTTGAACATCGTGCTGCTCTCGGCTTACACGTTCTCTTGCCACTCCTTCCGGCACCTCGTTGGCGGGAACAAGGACTGCTACACGTGCGTGAGGGGCGGGAACGCGCGGCGCAAGACCTATAACTTCGTGAGTCGGCTCAACCTCAGGCACCCCAATTGGGCCTGGTACAGCCTGTTCTCGCTGGTGGCGACCGACCTGTACCTGAGGTTGTTGCAGGCCGGCGCCATAACCGACTTCGTAATAGTCCACTTCGGCGGCTGATCGAGAGAGGTATCCCATGCAGAGAGACGGACAGAATGGTCACCGCGAGCGCTACGAGACGCGCGAGCTCGACGTCCTGATCATCGGCGCCGGGGGCGCCGGTTTGAGGGCCGCGGTCGCCGCCGCGGAGCACGGCCTATCGGTCGGCATCGTCACCAAGAGCCTGCTCGGCAAGGCCCATACCGTGATGGCCGAGGGCGGCATCGCCGCCGCCGTCGGCAACGTCGACCCCGACGACTCCTGGCGCCAGCACTTTATCGACACCATGAAGAGCGGCAAGTTCCTGAACAACTGGCAGATGGTCGAGACCTTCACCAAGGAAGCCCCCGACAGGGTCTACGAGCTGGAGCAGTGGGGCGCGCTCTTCAACAGGACGCCGCAAGGCAAGATCTCCCAGCGCCCCTTCGGCGGGCATACCTACAGGCGTTTGTGCCACGTCGGCGACAGGACCGGCCTGGAGCTGATCCGGACCATGCAGGAGAAGGTTCTCGCCACCGACGCCGAGATCTACATGGAGACGACCATCACCAAGCTCTTCAAGAAGGAAGGGCGGGTCGTTGGAGCCCTCGCCTACACGCGGGAAAGCGGCAAGTTCGTTCACTTCAAGGCCAAGGCGGTCATCATGGCGACCGGCGGCTGGGGGCGCATCTTCAAGGTCACCTCCAACTCGTGGGAGGGGACCGGAGACGGCGTCGTCCTCGGCTACGACGCTGGCGCCGAGCTGGTGGACATGGAGATGATGCAGTTCCATCCGACCGGGATGGTGTGGCCTCCCGGCGTGCGTGGCCTGCTCGTCACCGAGGGCGTTCGCGGCGAGGGCGGGCTGCTCCGCAACTCCGAGGGCGCGCGCTACATGGAGAACTACGACGCCGAGAAGATGGAGCTCTCCACACGCGACGTGGTGGCCCGGGCCAACTACACCGAGGTGCAGGAGGGGCGCGGTTCCGAGCATGGGGGCGTGTACCTTGACATAACGCACCTTGGCTACGACGGGATTATGAAGAAGTTGCCGACCATGTACGAGCAGTTCCTCAAGCTCGCCGACATAGACATCTCTAGGGAGCCGATGGAGGTCTTCCCGACCGTCCACTACACGATGGGCGGGATCAAGATCCACCCCGAGACCGCCGCCTCCAGCGTGCCAGGCCTCTTCGCCGCCGGCGAGGTCGCAGGCGGCCTGCACGGCGCGAACCGCCTCGGGGGCAACTCGCTCTCCGACCTGCTCGTCTTCGGAAGGCGGGCCGGCGAGGGCGCGGCGGCTTACATCGAGGAGAGCGTCCATTCGGCGGACATAGACGAGAACGAGGTGCTGCAAGAGATCTCGCGTGTGCTCGAGCCGCTGGAGAAAAAGGAAGAGGGCGAGAGCCCGTACCTGATCCAGCAACAGCTCCAGGAGGCGATGATGGAGCACGCGAACCTGATGCGCGACGGGGATTCCCTCAAGGAAGGCCTCGGCAAGATTCTCGCGCTCAAGGACCGGCTGCCGCAGGTAAGCGTGCCAGGCTCGCGGCTCTTCAACCCAGGCTGGCACACGGCCCAGGACGTGCGTTACCTGGTCCAGATCTCGGAGATCATCCTCAGGACGGCCCTGGAGCGCAAGGAGCGCCGCGGGGCGCAGTGGAGGCTTGACTTCGATGGCCCCGACGAGGAGCTCGGGAGGATCAACTTTATAGTCAAGAAGGACGGGCAGGGCGAGGTCGGCATCGAGCGGCGCGAGATACCGCCGATGCCCGAGCACCTGGCGTCGCTTGTGGAGGAGGCGAAGGCGAACGCATGAGCGAAGGCAACGGCAACAACCCGGGGGGCGTGACCTCGAAGGCCCACTCCCCAGTACCGAACGAGGACCTGGGCAAAAGCGACAGGATGGCGAGACTCAAGATCTTCCGCGGCGACGCGGAGGGCGGCGAGGAGGTCGATTACGAGATACCCCTTGTCGAGGGCATGGTCGTCCTCGACGCGGTGCTGACCATCCAGGCCGAGCAAGCCCCCGACCTGGCGGTCCGCTGGAATTGCAAGGCTGCCCACTGCGGTTCGTGCAGCGCGGAGATCAACGGCCGCCCCAAGCTGCTCTGTAAAACCCGTGTAGAAGAGTACGACGAGGGAGAGATTCACGTCGGCCCCATGCGGGCTTTCCCCGTCATAAAGGACCTCGTCTCGGACGTCTCCTGGAACTACGAGGTGTCGAAGGGCATCACGCCCTTCACCACGAGCGAGCAGGCACCGTTCACGATGTACGAGGAGGACGTGGAGCGCCTCTACGAGCCGAAGCGGTGCATCGAGTGCTTTATGTGCCAGGATGTGTGCCACGTGCTGCGCACGCACCACAAGCACGCCCAGTTCGCGGGACCGAGGTTCTTCGTCAGGAACCAGTGGCTTGAGATGCACCCGATGGACGAGGCCGACAGGTTGCCCGATCTCAAGGAAGACAACGGCATCGGGTACTGCAACATCACCAAATGCTGCACCGAGGTCTGTCCGGTCGACATCCACATAACGGACAACTCCATCATCCCGCTCAAAGAGCGCGTCGCAGACGAATACTACGACCCGGCCAAGTGGCTGATGCGCAAGATCAGAGGGCAATAGCCATCAGCGGATTGAGCAGCTTGCAATTAGGTCCAACCTAATTGCAAGCTGCTGTAGGGTACCGTCTTAGACTTCTCCATCTTCAAACCGTACGAGGTCGCGCTCGTCGGAGAGCCCGGAGAAGCCGATACGCAAACTTTGATAAACACCCTCTACGCTGCCTACCTGCCCTACACAAGGTGCTCGCCGGTTGCGCCTCGGACAACGAAGGAGGACGCAGGGCTCATAATGGCAGGGTGACCGCCTACGTCTCTGTTAAGGCTACGTCCGCCAGAACCCGACGACCGACCCGGAGGGGCTGGCGCGGCAGCCCGGCATTTCGTAGAGATCGGAAGATCGGCGGGCGATCTTCCATTCTGTCGGACGCGCGTACGCCCGAGGACGGGGTAAGGCGGGAAGGGGACCTGCTCGGAACCGACGTAGTAGAGGCGGCTACGCATGGTGCCAACCGGGACACCGGCCTCGGCGGCGACCTCCGCGCAGGGCCTGTCATGAAGGTAGGTCTCCACTATCGCGTGACGATGCTGCGGACCTATGCGCCGCAGCGCCTCCTCCATCTCCCACGAGCGAAGGGACTCCTCGGCGGCGTCTTTCGCCCCTCGCGTATGCTCCAGCTCCACCTCCCGTCCCGCACTCTGCGGGCGCGCCGAACGTGCGCGGGCCAGGTCTATGGTGACGTTGCGGGCGATGGAGAACATCCAGGTCCGCAGGGAGCTTCTGTGCGGATCGTAGCGGTCTGAGGCGCGCCACGCCCTGAGG
>DATDKB010000470.1:0-4931 GCA_036520255.1 Rubrobacter sp.
GTCGGCGGAAATCGCGTGCAACCGCCCCCACTTCTATCGGTTTTCTCCCTTCTGGCCCTTCTTTCTTCTGGTGCCCTCGGAGGCCTTAGGCAGGCCTAAGGCGCTACTACTGTTGCCATCAAGAGCGGCGCCGCCCTTTGAGTAGCGACGCCAAAAACCCCTCGTCCTTTTTGTCTATGTCGAGGGTCAAACCAGAGGCGTATTCTCGCATCCGCTCCGAGGGGTGCTCGTGCACCCCGAGCTCGGGGAATTCGCGCTCTATCTGGCCCTTGGACCAAGCGTATAGGTACGCCCAGACCGCTCCCTGCCCGTAGTCGTACTCAATGACGAACGGTTTTTTCATGGCCTTATCGTCACCCACCTATCGTCACCCCTATAGCGTTGCGCAGCGATATTGGACCTATGCTGCTTCCCCCACGCCTGGCGGGGGCATGTCGGGCGTTCCGAAGTTTACGGCGCTATGCATAAAAGCAGACATCGGAGGGCCGGTCCAATTTCATTGACTACCGCTTTAGGGCGGTTCGCGAACCGCCCCTACACGCCGGGTTGTAGGCGGTCTGGTATTTTCTACGCATGGATTGGTTGTTGATACCGGTCGGCGTCTTTTTGATCTTCGCGGGGATTCTGGACGTGTTTTTCACGGTGCTCCACTACGACGGTTTCGGGTTCCTGAGCAGCCGCCTGTATCGTATGTTGTACGGCCTGATGCGGCTCCTGACGGGTCCGCTGCCGCGCAGGCACAGGGCGTTGGGGCTTTCTATGGCGGCCCCGCTCATGGTCCCCGCCACGATAGTCGCGTGGATCCTACTCCTCTCCTGGGGCTACGCCTGTATCTATTACAAGGGTATGCTGGATGGTGATTTCTCGCTCTCCGTTCCGAGCCTCGACCCCTCTTTCCTGCAGTCGCTGTACTTCAGCGGGATCACCATCTCCACCCTGGGTTTAGGCGACGTCACGCCGACGAGCGGGCTCTACCAGGTGATCGCCGTCTCCGAAGCCCTCAACGGCTTCGGCATCCTGACGCTGGCGATCACCTACGTGCTCGGCATCTACGGCGTCTTCCAGCAACTGGGCGTACTCGCGGCGGGCCTCTACCACCAGGCCCAGGACACGAGGGATCCATTGAGCATCCTGACCCCGCACTTCCCCGGAGGTCAACACAGGGGCCTGGAGACCCACATGATGCAGCTCCACCGCGGCCTCGTGGAGATCTACGAGGGCATAAGACGCTACCCGATCGTCTACTACTATCATAGCCGCCGCGCCTACCGCTCCCTGCCCTACGTCTTCCGCATGATCGGCGGCATGACCGGCGCCCTTCGCTGGGGCCTCCCGGCGGACCACCCCGGCAGCCAGACCCCGTGGCTACCGACCCTCATCGCCGGCCTGGCGGACGTCGTAAACTACCTCGACGACCGCTTCCTATCCAGAGACCTCGAAGACGCCCCCAAACCGGCTCCCTTCGAAACCTTCGAGGCTGCCCTCGAAAGGGACAAGGAGCCTGCGGACCCCTGGCTCGCCGGCTTCCTGCGCATCGACGAATTCATGCGCGACCTGGTGTGTTGGGAAGGGGACCCCGACCCCGAAGAAGCCTACGCCCGTTTCCGCGAGTGGCTCCCCTTCGCCCACCGCAACAGGACCTTCTACGAAGCCCTCGCCAGGGATCTCGGCTACGAACTAGACCAGCTCGAAGGCGGACCGGGAGAGCTGATCTTCTAGCCGCCTCTTCCTCTGGTTCCGTCGCCACGGACGCTGCGCCACCCTACTGGACCGGCTGCCAGTCGGGCTCCACATCCCTGGTCCGGTTGTAGGTCAGCTGCTGCGGTTCTCCGCTCCCGTCCGCGTTCTTGATGTAGAGTTCCTCGTCGCCGTTGCGGTCGCTCGAGAGGACGATCTTGCCCCCTCCCGGCGAGAAGACGGGGTAGCTGTCGCCGTACCGACTGGCGACGAAGGGAGTATTGTCCGAGCCGTCGGCGTCGACCTTGTAGATGTTGGGGTTGTAAGTCTGGGCACCCCCTGTGCGATCGCAAGGATCCTCGGAGCATTCGTAGACGATCTGGGTCCCGTCCGGCGAGCAGTCGGGCCTGTAGACGCCGACCCCCGCGGGAGTGACCCTACTTTCGGGGCCCATGCTGTGCTTGTTAGACAGGTCGGACAAGACCATCACGTGTAGCTCCCTGGCCTTCCCCAACAACCACGAGAAGGCTATCCTGTTGCTAACCGGGGACCACACCGGATGCACGAACGTTGCGAAAGCGGGGAGCGCGAATCATCCACCCGCTTCGGCAAATCAGAGTGGGCGTCTCGGGAGTTCGAGCGCGTGAGAGGGAGGGCTGTGCCCGCGTGGGTTTCCTTCTCTTCTATCCTTGTCCCGTCGGATGGTCCTCGGCGGCGTTTTCGTCGCTCGATGGTGCGCCCTGCGTCGTCTGGCGTGCCGCGGGTGAGCGGCGATCCGCCCAACGCCGTAGGAGGCGTTCCGAGTGGGTGCTCGACCCGGGATCGAAGTGCGAACGCGCCCGCGTCAGGTAGGGGGTGCTGGTTCGGTAGAGAAAGGAGACCAGGCCCTCATCCGCGATGGTCTGCAGCGCGCCGCGATAGTAGTCGAAGATGTGAGCGTTTCCTAATTTTACGCCCGCATGCACCGCGCCGAGCGCTACCACGGAAGAGATCTCCATTACCGAGCGATCCTCTCGCCGTGCGGCCAACCGCAGGTCGGAGAAGATCTTCTCCAGACCGTCGGCGTTCGGCAAATCCGCTGTCTGCCGCCGTAGTTCTTGCCACGAGGCGCGCACGCTGGCGATGTTCAACGGGGGCACGTCGACGGTATCGGCCAGCACGCCGGAGGTGCCCTCCATTACACCCAACAGCTCCTCGAAAGATGCAACGTCTTCTTCCGCCGAAAGCACGCCGGCATCCCGCAACTCCGTGACCAGCACCCGCAGGTACGCCTTCGAACCCCCGATCAGATCCGAGGCCCCCGCCAGAAGCCAGACCGGTGACCACCCGACCGCCAAGAAGCTGCCGAGCTCGATCACATTACCCGCCGTCTTGCGTACCAGCAGCTCTCGAGCCTGTATCTCTTCTGAGGGGTAGACGCCCTCGACGCCGCCCACCAACTCGATCGTGATGCGCAGCAACCGTCCGACTACCGCCTGGTAGAATCTGGATCGGCGAACCGCGAGCGGTAACAGTACCTCACCCGTCTCCTATACCAACCCGCCCGTCAGCGCGGCCCCCGCCCGCGCGGTCCGTTCGGGCAAGGACGCAAGATACTTCCGTGAAAGGTAACGTCCGTATCCCGTGCCATCGTTCGTCTCGCCCATCACCGTCGGTATACCACGCTCACGAGGCAGAGCCTCGTATCCCCCAGGTTGCCTAACCTGGGACATTACAGCGGTTTTCAGGAGGACCGGTTGAACCCGCGCGAACTTCCCGAAAAGCGGGCCTTCTGCCATCGGCGGTTGGCTATCAGCCAAAAACAAAAAGCTGACGGCTGACCAGCTG
Source organism: Rubrobacter sp. (assembly GCA_036520255.1). Lineage (GTDB taxonomy): Bacteria > Actinomycetota > Rubrobacteria > Rubrobacterales > Rubrobacteraceae > Rubrobacter_D. Next base: position 3,505 of record DATDKB010000470.1, read on the forward strand.
ACCGCTCGATCAGCCGAGCCTTTGGAGGATAGTCGACATCTCCTGCCGGTCGTATGCGCGCATCGTCGTCGTCCTAACGTTCCCCGAGGCGCAGATCTCGAGTAGGTGGGCGCTCAGGGTTTCGTCGTCTGGCGACTCGAAAACGGCGACCATGTCGTAAGGCCCCACCGTCCAGTAGGCCTGTTTGAACTCGGCTCCATGCTTCTTCGCGAGTTCGGTGCCCTCGTCGGTCCTCTCCATGGTTTCCTTAACGTTCTTTATTCCCTGCTCGGTCCAGTTCGCGAGCACCACGTACGTAGGCATAACCGTCCTCCTCACTTCCCGTCGCCCAACGCTCGAACTCCCGTGTTCGTCTCCATGATGCCAGACGTACAAGCAGGGCGCATCTGCCGGTGCATCTCCGGGTGCGGCTTTTACGGTTTCCGGTCGGAGAGGGTCGAGCGGGCGGCGCGGAGCACTCCAAGGCCGCCGTAGAGGGCGCCGGTGGCGGCGAGGGGCCAGGCGAGGAAGCGTGGGAAGCGGAGGCTTAGGAGGGAAACGCCAAGCAGGGTGCCGCTTGCTGCGGCGGCCAGGGCCTTTTCGTGGGTCGCGAGCGGGTAGCCGCTCTTCTGGAGGGCCGTGCTGCCGACGCGCAGGACGGTGGCGGCCCCGCCGGAGCCGCTCCCCACAACGCCCCTGCGGGCGTCGCGGTCGGAGGTCTGGATCGGGCGCTCCGGACGCACCCGCGGGTGCTCGGCAGTGCCGGCGAGGCGGACCTCGCGGGCGTTGGAGAGGTCTTCTTCGAAAAGCTTCTCCATCTTTTCGGCGAAGCCGGAATCTTCCGCCACCAGGTCTATCTCCCAGTTGGCGACCAAGCTGGCGACGTTCAGGTTTGTCGAGCCGACCTTCGACCACCAGCCGTCCGCGACCACGGTCTTGGCGTGGATCATGGGCCCGCCGTACTCGAAGATGCGGACCCCGGACTCCAAAAACTGCCGGTAGCCCGTGCGCGAGAGCGCCCCGATCCAGGGCAAGTCGTTGGTCGCTGGCACCAGTACCCTTACGTCCACCCCGTCGCGCGCCACGGACATCAGGGACTGGGAGAGGATCGCCATGGAGAGGAAGTAGGCGTCGGTGATCCAGAGCCGTCGCTCCACGCCCGCGGTGAGCAACTGCAGCATCCGCAGGGTTCGCATTCTGCGCGGCTCCTGGACGACCACCCGCGCTGCCGCCTCGCCTGCCCGCGGGATTTCCTCAGGATCTGGACACTCGTTTTGAGGGAGGGCCTCACCGGTGACGCCCCATAGCCCAGCGAATGCCCGCTCGGCCTCGGCGACGGCCGGACCGCGGATGCCGACGGCCGTGTCCCTGTAAGGAAGCCCCGTTTCGGGGGAGGTCACGAGCCAGCCCTCGGAGATGCACACGCCGCCCGTCGAGGCGTACTCGCC
>DATDKB010000471.1:0-2630 GCA_036520255.1 Rubrobacter sp.
GTAGCTTACCGTTTAGGCTCATACACCGCAAATAAAAGCGTTCACACAGAAGCTGCGAAAGCGACAGATCGGCCTGCCATTCGAGTGCTCTCGCCCCGCGTCGCTGGACAATCAGAAGCGGTTATCGCAAGATGGCCAGGAGCGTAAAGGGAGCTTTCCGTCTCGAGGACCACATCGACTGCTTCGAGCGCTCGATGGAGCATCTGCGTCTGAGTCCGCCCAACGATCGGAGTGAGATCCGGGATATCCTCATCGAGTGCGTGCGCCTGAGCGGGCTGCGCGACGCCTACGCCGAGGTCATCTGCACCCGTGGGATCCCAAGACCCGGCTCACGCGACCCGCGTGATTGTGAGAACCGCTTCTACGCCTTCGTCGTGCCGTTCATCTGGATCGCCGACCCGAAAAAACAACAGCAGGGACTACACACCTTCCAGATCAGGGGTGACCTCCCCGGCAGACCCGTCCACGGTGATCCGCCGTCCTGTCTCGATGAGTTCTGTGGCGTCAGGGACGCCGACGACGGCCGGTATGCCGTACTCGCGGGCAACGATGGCGCCGTGGGACATCGGTCCGCCCATCTCCATGACGAGGCCGCCTGCGGTGAGGAAGAGGGGCGTCCAACCGGGGTCTGTCGAGGGCGCTACCAGGATCTCACCCGGCTCCAGGCTGGCCTCACCCGGGTCCAGGATCACACGCGCTTTCTGTGTCACCACCCCGCCTGAAGCCGGCGTGCCGCGCAGCACACCATCCGTCCCGGCTGCGTCTTGCGCCGCGGCGGCCGGCTCGGTGCCGTCGGAGAGGAGGAGGCGAGGTACGTGCTTGCGTCTTGTCTCCTGCTCGTAAACGACGCGGCGGTCGCGGATTGAGGCGCGGAGATCCTCACCGGCCAGAACCGCCCACGCCTCTGGCATGGAGAGGAAGAAGATGTCCCCGGCGCTCTGCAAGCGTCTGGCCTCCGCCAGCTCCGCACCGACGCTCCACAGCAGCTCTCGGGCACGCGCCATGAGCAGAATGATGCAGAACTTGGGCATCTCCCGCAGTCCTGAGAGCGCTCTGGCACGTCCCAGTAGAAACTTGACCAGCACCCCGCGCAGACGTCCCTCTCTGGCCGCGCGGCGGGTCAACTCGCCGACCATCTGTTCGGCCTCGCGTGTCGCCCGTGCGAACTGTACGTCGGGGGCTGCCTCCGGGTCGTCCAGGCGCAGGTAGTTCGCCAACACGCCAAGGATGTAAGTCGGGTCCTCCGACCACCGGGGCAGGCCGAGGTCGATCTCCGCCACTCCGCGATGCCCATATAGGCGTAAGAAATCTGCCAGACTCATCTGGAGCTTCGGGGGCAGAGAGCCGTCGCGATAGCCTTCTGCCAGGCGCTCCGGCGGGGTTTCATCCAGCATTCTGGCGATGTCCGGGTCTGCACGCGCTTCTTTGGCGAGTTCCCAGAGCGCCAGATCCATCTCCGTCGTCGGGTTGTGCGGGAGCGCGCGCATCGCCACCCGCCTTTCGTCTTCTGTCGCGAGTCCTCCCAGTAGCTTTCCGGCAAGAGCATTGGCAGCGAGGCCGGCGGCGAAGACCGGGGGTACGTTGGGCAGCATGTCCTGCGGACCGCTAAGCAGCAGTCTCTCGGCGGCGGAGAGGCACTCGGCGGCATCGGGGGGTATGTCGTCCGCCGCCCGGAACTGCGCCACGACACGCGCCGCGCGGGCCCTCGCCTTCTCCGGGCGTGCCAGCGCTTCTACGACGCGCAGCGGGATGCGTCCTCGCACGAAAACCAAGAGGATAGTGCGGAGGACGGGCCGAACGGGTGTCGGTGCTGGGGCCAGGCGAGGATCTGCCGCCAGGTGCCTGACGATAGGGACTGTCCGTGCCTCCATGTTTCGCATCACCCACTTGAAGAGCCTGCGTCCTTGCTTGCTGCGTAGCACGGGCGTTATGTCTGCGAAGATGCGTCCGGCGGACTCTGTGAAGAAGGTCGCGCCTTCGTAGCGGTTACGCGGGGGACGGCCTGCCAGTGTGGCCACAGCCGAGGTTATGAGGCGGAACGTCTGGATGCCCATCGGGGTCAGCGGACGGTAGACGCCCTGGGCGACGCTGAAGGAGAAGTACACGCGCAGGTCCTCCTCGGTCGTCAGAGCTCTCTCCGGCAGGGGGAAGAGGGTCGTGATCGGACGCGCCTGCAGAAGCCAGATCCCACCGTCATCGTCGATCGCCCACTCCGTATCCTGCGGCATCCCATAATGCTCCTCGACCTGCTCCCCCAGCTTCGCCAGTGCCAGGACCTGACCATCCGAGAGGGAAGCCTTATCTTCGCCCGTATCGAGTTCGACCCGCTCGGTGCCGTTGCCCGAGCCGGCCATTATGGCGACACGCTTGTCTCCCAGGCTGCGCTCGACTATCTCTCTTGTAGTGGTATTCGCGACGAAGTGGTCGGGGTCGACCATCCCCGAGACGACGGCCTCGCCGAGGCCCGGGTTGGCGTCTATTACTGCCTGACGGCGCTTCCCAGTGACCGGGTTCGCAGTAAACAGGACGCCGGCTACCGACGCTTCGACCATCCGTTGCACGGCGACGGCCAGTCGCACGCTGTGTGGGTCGATTGCGTTCGTAGCCCGGTAGCTGACGGCGCGGTCCGT
>DATDKB010000472.1:0-7996 GCA_036520255.1 Rubrobacter sp.
GCCTGGTCACGGGTCGCAAAACCGTGACGCTCATCGAGAGCGGTGGAGGGACGGGCCCTTCGAAGCCGCGGCAACCGGCGGGGAGACTACTTCTCGTGGCAGGTGCCAACTCCCGCGGAGCAGACTCCGGAAGATGAGGTAAGGGCAGACGCAACCTCTCTCCTCCGCGCCGATGTGTGACCAGAACGAGAGAGGTTTTATCTTGAGCCCAAACCTAGGCGAGTTGCTCGACAGCAGGGTCCTGATCGGGGACGGCGCCGTCGGCACGCTGCTCGGAGAACGCGGCGTCGGCTTCGGCCACCCCTACGCACGCGCGAACCTCTCCCACCCCAAAATGGTCACAGATATCCACGAGGAGTACCTGAGGGCCGGCGCCGAGGTCATAGAGACCAACACCTTCGCCGCCAACCGCTTCAAGCTCGAGACCCACGACCTCGAAGACAGGGTGCGTGACGTGAACGCAAGCGGCGCCAGCCTCGCCCTGAAGGCGGCAAAGAACGCCACAGGGACCAGAGACCGGGCGCTCGTGCTCGGGACCATCGGCCCGCCGGGGCGTCCGCTCGCCCCCGTCGGTCCTGTCAGCCCAGAGGAGGCGCGCTCCGTCTTTCTGGAGCAGGCCGAGGCGCTCCTGGAAGGCGGCGCGGATGTAATCCTCCTGGAAACCTTTACCGACCTCGTCGAGTTGCGGCTCGCCTACAAGGCGGTCGAGCCTCTTGGCGCGCCGGTACTCGCGTACAAGACCTTCGTCGAGGACGGGGAGACGCTGGCGGAAGGGTTGCCCCAGCGGGCGGCGCGTGAGATCTCCTCCTGGGGCGTGTCGCTCACCGGCTCGAACTGCACCGTCGGTCCGCAGCGGATGGTGGAGATCGCCGGCCAGATGGCGAACGTGGCCGGACCCGTCGCGGCCTTCCCCAACCCGGGCCTCCCCCAACTCGTGAACGGCCAGATCCGCTTCCGCCGGCACACGGACCACTTCGCCCAGTACGGCGTGAAGCTCGCCGAGGCCGGCGCCAGGCTCGTGGGCGGCTGCTGCGGGACCACCCCCGCCCACGTCAAAGCGCTCTCGGAAGCACTGCGCGACTTCGAGGTCGATAGTGCGAGGCTTCGTCGCCCCGTGGCCGTGGTGGAACGGGCCGAGCAGGCTGAGGTCTCAGCCGAGCCCGTCTCGGAGTTCGCCGGGCGGCTGCGCACGGGCTTCGCCGTTACGGTCGAGGTCGACCTGCCCCGTGGCAACGAAATAACGCGGGTCGTCGAGGCGGCGCGGCGGTTGAAGGAGCGCGGCGTTCACGCCATAGACATCTCCGATGGGGCGCGGGCGAGGCTCAGAATGCACCCCGTCGCGGCGGCCAGGATCGTACAGGAAGAGGCCGGTATCGAGGTCGTCTCCCACATCTCGTGCCGGGATCGGAACATTATCGGGCTACAGGCCGACCTGCTCGGTGCCGCGGCGCTTGGGGTGAAGAACATACTCGCCGTGACGGGCGACCCGGCCCAGATAGGGGATTACCCCGAAGCCACCTCGGTCTTCGACACCGACTCGGTCGGGCTCGTTCACGTTCTCTCCAGGATGAACCGCGGAGAGGACCTCGCCGGCAACCCCATAGGCGAGCCGCCGGGCTTCCTCATCGGGGCTTCTTTCAACCCCACGGCGGAAGATCTGGACGAGGAGATCAGAAAGCTCAGGCGTAAGGTCGAGGCCGGGGCGCACGCCTTCTGGACGCAGCCGGTCTTCGAGATCGACGCGCTGGAGAACGCCCTCTGGCGTATCAGCGACGACGGGGTTTGCATCCTGCTCGGCCTGATGCCACTCCGAAGCGCCCGCCAGGCGGAGTTCCTTCATCATGAGGTCCCCGGCATATGTATCCCCAGGCGCATCCGCGAGAGGCTGGCCGCGCTCTCCCCCGAAGACGCCCCGAAATACGGCGTCGAGGTCGCCCAGGAGCTGCTCGCCCTGGCGCAGCCCCTCGTCGGCGGGGCTTACATAATGCCGCCCGCAAGCGCCCCCGACCTTGCCGGGGACGTGGTCGAAGCAATTGGCACACCGGCGGGGAGATGATCCTGTTCATCAACGGCCCGTTCGGCGTGGGGAAGACGACCGTCGCGAGGTTGCTCGTCCAGAAGCTGCCGCGCGTGATACTCTACGACCCCGAGATCATCGGTGGCGTTCTTCACAGGGTTCTCGGACCGCTCACGAAGGTCGAGGATTACCAGGATTACACGCTCTGGCGACGGCTCGTCGTTGGGGGTGCGCGCTTGTCGAGAAGGGTGTCCGGACGGACGATGGTGATCCCGATGACGGTACGGAGGCGGGACGTCTTTGATCCCCTTGTCGAAGGGCTCCGCCGCGTCGATCCGAACCTCTGGTGCTTCCGATTGACGGCTCCAAGGGATATCCTCGTGGGCCGCATCTCCTCCGATACGGAGGGTAAGGAAGCTTACCCGTGGCGCGCCTCGCATCTCGAGGTCTGCCCGAAGGCCTTGCGCGACCCGGCCTTCGGGACGGAGATACGCACAGAAGGCCTTGCGCCCGCGCAGTTCGCCGGCCGGATCAGGAAAAGCTTGCCCGTAATTACCGGATGGAGCAGAAGTTAATGGTCCTTCAACGTACGAAACACGAAGAGAGGCAGGCCCGGCTAGAGGAGTTTCGGGCCCTATTGAAAGAGCGCATCGTGGTGCTCGACTGCGCCATGGGGACCATGATCCAGTCTTACAATCTCTCCGAGGACGACTACCGCGGCGAGCCCTTCGCAGACCATCCCGTACAACTCAAGGGCAACAACGACCTGCTTTCGATCACCCAGCCACACATAATCCGCGCCATCCACGAGGCCGCGATGGAAGCCGGCTCTGACATCATCGAAACCAACACCTTCAGCTCGACCTCCATCGCCCAGTCTGACTACGACATGCAGGACCTCGCCTACGAGCTGAACTACGAGGCTGCCCGCGTCGCCCGCGAGGCGGCCGACGGCTTCGCGAGATCCCGGCGGCCACGCTTCGTGGCCGGCGCGCTCGGACCGACGAACAGGACGGCCTCGCTCTCGCCCGACGTCAACAACCCCGGCTTCAGGAACATCACCTTCGAAGAGCTCGCCGAGGCGTATGCGGAAGCGGCGCGCGGGCTCGTCGAAGGTGGTGCCGACCTGCTGCTCGTCGAGACCATCTTCGACACCCTGAACGCTAAGGCCGCGGTGTTCGGGATCACGGGTTACCTCGAAGAGGAAGGCCTCGACGTTCCCATCATGATCTCGGGCACGATCACCGACGCCAGCGGACGCACGCTCTCGGGGCAGGTAACAGAGGCTTTCTGGAACTCCGTGCGCCACGCAGGGCCCATCAGCGTCGGCTTGAACTGCGCTCTCGGGTCGAAGGAGCTCAGGCAGTACGTGGAGGAGCTCTCCCGGATCTCGGAAGTTCCGATCAGCGCTTACCCGAACGCCGGCCTGCCCAACGAGTTCGGCGAGTACGACGAGACGCCCGAGATGATGGCGGACGAGGTCGGGGAGTGGGCCGAGGCCGGATGGCTGAACATCGTCGGTGGCTGCTGCGGAACGACGCCGGAGCATATAAGGGCCATAGCAGAAGCCGTCTCGGGCCACCCGCCGCGCGAGATACCGGAGCTCCCCAGGAAGCTCAGGCTATCGGGACTTGAACCGTGCAACATCGGTCCTGAATCTCTGTTCGTGAACGTCGGTGAGCGGACCAACGTTACGGGTTCCGCGCGGTTCAAGGATTTGATCCTGAACGACGATTACGAGACGGCCCTCGACGTGGCGCGCCAGCAGGTCGAGAACGGCGCCCAGGTCATAGACATCAACATGGACGAGGGGATGCTCGAAGGCGAGGAGGCGATGGTCCGGTTCCTCAACCTCGTTGCCTCGGAACCGGACATCTCGCGGGTGCCTGTCATGATCGACTCTTCCAGATGGTCGATCGTCGAGGCCGGCCTGAAGCGCGTGCAGGGCAAGGCGATAGTCAACTCCATCAGCATGAAGGAGGGCGAGGAGGAGTTCGTCAGGCAGGCGCGGCTTGTAAAGCGTTACGGCGCGGCGGTGATCGTCATGGCATTCGACGAGGAGGGCCAGGCGGACACCAGAGACAGAAAGGTCGAGGTCTGCCGGCGGGCCTACGAGATCCTCACTGACGAGGTCGGCTTTCCGCCCGAGGACATCATCCTCGATCCCAACGTCTTCGCTATCGCCACCGGCATCGAGGAGCACAACAACTACGGCGTCGACTTTATCGAGGCGGTGAGGGAAATCTCCCAGAGCTTTCCTTACGCGAAGACCTCGGGCGGCATCTCGAACGTCTCATTCTCCTTCCGGGGCAACAACCCGGTGCGCGAGGCGATCCACGCCGTCTTTCTCTACCACGCCATAAGCGCGGGCCTGACGATGGGTATCGTGAACGCGGGACAGCTCGCGGTCTACGACGAGATCGACAAAGACTTGCGCGAGGCCGCCGAGGACATCGTCTTGAACCGCCGCCCCGACGCGACCGAGCGGCTGCTTGCCCTGGCCGAGAAGTATCGCGATCTGGGCGACGCGGAACTGGTAGAGAAGGAACAGGAATGGAGGGGCTGGCCGGTCGAGAGGCGGCTCGAGCACGCGCTCGTCAAGGGTATAGTCGAGTTCATCGAAGAGGATGCCGAGGAGGCGCGGCATGAGGCCGAACGTCCGCTCGACGTGATCGAAGGCCCACTTATGGACGGGATGAACGTGGTCGGGGACCTGTTCGGCTCCGGCAAGATGTTCCTGCCGCAGGTCGTGAAAAGCGCCCGCGTGATGAAGAAGGCGGTAGCTTACCTCGTCCCGTTTATCGAGGAGGCTCAGGGCGAGGCCCGCAAGTTCAACGGCACGGTGGTGATGGCCACCGTCAAGGGCGACGTGCACGACATCGGAAAGAACATCGTCGGGGTCGTGTTGCAGTGCAACAACTTCGAGGTTATCGACCTCGGTGTCATGGTGCCTTCGGCGAAGATCCTGCAGACCGCCAGGGAGAAGGGAGCCGACATCATCGGGCTCTCCGGCCTCATAACACCTTCCCTGGACGAGATGGTCCACAACGCCAAGGAGATGCAGCGCGAGGGCTTCGACGTGCCGCTCCTTATCGGTGGGGCGACCACCTCCCAGACGCACACGGCCGTTAAGATAGCGCCGGGCTACGAAGGACCCGTGATCCACGTGAAGGATGCCTCCCGCGCCGTCGGTGTGGTCCAGAACCTGATAAGCGAGGGTCGGCGAGCCGGCTACGCCGCGCAGATCGCCGCCGACTACGAGCAGGTTCGCAAAAAGCACGCGGGACGCCGCTCACAGACCAGGCTCACGACGCTGGAGCGTGCGCGCGCCAACAGGATGAAGATCGATTGGAACAGCTACACGCCGCCGAAACCGAACGTGCTCGGCGTGCGCACTTTCGACGGCTACTCGTTGGAGGAGATCCGACCTTACATAGACTGGACGCCCTTTTTCCACTCCTGGCAACTGAAGGGTAGCTACCCGAAGATATTCGACGACCCCGAGAAGGGCGAGGAAGCCCGCAAGCTCTTCGCCGACGCGCAAGAGCTTCTGGAGCGTATCGTGGCCGAGAAGTGGCTGACGGCGCGCGCCCTCTTCGGCCTCTTCCCCGCGAACGCCCTGGAAGACGACTCCGTAGAGATCTATACGGACGAGTCGCGCGAGGAGGTGCTCGCCGGCCTCAACTTTGTGCGCCAGCAGAAGCAGAAACCGCCGGGCCGTCCCAACCACTCGCTGGCGGACTTCATCGCCCCGAAGAACACGGGCCTCGAAGAACACATCGGGCTCTTCGCTGTGACCGCGGGCCTCGGCGCGGACGAGGCGGTGCGCCGTTTCGAGGAGGAGAACGACGATTACAGCGCCATCATGGTCAAGGCGCTCGCCGACAGGCTAGCGGAGGCCCTCGCCGAGCTGCTGCACGGTCGGGTCCGTAGGGAATTCTGGGGCTACGCGGCAGACGAGAAGCTGGACACCGACGCCCTGATCCGTGAAGAGTACAGCGGCATCCGTCCGGCGCCTGGATATCCCGCCTGTCCCGAGCACACCGAGAAGCGTACCCTCTGGAGCTTGCTAGACGTCCAGAACAACGCCGGCATCACGCTCACCGACAGCTGCGCGATGTCTCCAGGCGCCGCGGTCAGCGGCTACTACTTCTCCCACCCCGATTCCAGGTACTTCGGCGTCGCAGAGATCGGCCGCGACCAGGTCCAAGACTACGCCGAACGCAAAGAATGGACTCTGGAAGAAGCCGAAAAGTGGCTCGCCCCCAACCTCGCCTACGATCCGGCGGAGCCGAGCACCAGTGGGACGACGGAAGTCCCGCAGGCCGTGAGCAAGTAGCCAAAAAGCCGAAAGCGAGGCCGCAGGCCGAAGCGTGCTATCAGCCGCGTTTAGGTTTCCTTTCGGTCCTGAGCCTGGGATCGGTGCCCGGGACGGAGCGTCGGATCAGACGCTCCGCCCGCTCGTAGAAGCGGAGGCAGTCGAGCAGCGGGTTCCATAACCCCGCGATCTAACGAAACCTGACCCTCTCGAACCCCAGCGTGGTGACGAAGGCGCGGATGCTGTTTTGCGCGTTCTGGTCGGCGGTGTCCAGGATACCGTTCTCGCGGGCAGAAGCTTCGATCTTCTCGACCGCCCGCAGACGGGCTTCCTCGATGAGGTCGTCGTCCGGACGTAAGTTCAGGGGACTAAGTTCGTGGTCGTAGACACTCGTCATCTTTTCATCGAGGCTGGCGGAGAGGATCTCAGGGTCGGGCAGGTCTATGGTGACGGTGTCGCCGTCGACGCTCACATCGTCCTTGTGGATGTCGCCGAGATCAAAACCCGCTTCGACGTTCCCGGTGGCTATCACGAGCACCTTCTCCCCACCGAACACGCGCTCCCAGATGTCACCGCCGGACTCTTTCGTGACCGGCACGGACTCGGTCCAGCGCACCGTGGCGAGCCGGTCGAGGTCCTGTATACCTTCCACCACCACGGGTCCCGTCGTGGTACGCGGCGGCTTCTCCCCCAGGAGCTGTCCCAACAAGGGCAACGTCGAACCGTAACGCGCGAGCCCGACGCCTAGCGCGACGGCCAGCACAACGATGACCAGCGCCAGAACTAGCGTCGTCCCTAGCCCGCCGCCTTTCCTGCCTATGCTTTGCCTTTCCGCGGGTACAGATGGGGCAATTCTACACCGGGGCAGAGTCCGGCGGAACTCAGGCAGGATCTCTTTCTCATGGAGGTCGAAGTAGGGCTTTTGTGCCACGCAAGGAGTTCCAAGCCGCGCGAGAAACGCAGGCGGGTGCTTAGCTTTTCAGTCTGACAGGCTTGGAGACACCGAGTACTCGTCCCGAAAGGTCTTCGGCTCGCACGGCGACGTACGGATCAGAGGTCTGCGCCAGGATGGCCGTCTCGAATCCATCATGGGGCACCGAACCCACAGACTCGAGTTGGTCCGGGCGGGGTCCAGCGACCACCGCCCAGGCGGCGACCTCCGTGGCACCGTTCCAGCTGGCACAAGCCCTGACCTCGTGTTCGGAGGCGCGCTCTGCAAACAGGGCGGGCAGATCACTCGGACGAGCGCTCCACGGGAAGCGGAAGGCCCGGTAGGATCTGTTCTCGGGCAGCAATCTGAGGTCGGAGAGTAGAACCCCATCCTCGCTGAACTCCGAGATGGCCAATGCTCTGCCCCAACCCACGAACACGTTGCCGTCCGGCAGCGCCTGCACGTTGCCGGCCGCATCGGCGTGCTGCTCGTCGGGGTGAGTGTACTGGTGCACCAGCGAGGCGCTCATCTTTTTCTCATCTAGCTCCAGCACGATAGCGCGGGACTCATCTACCGCCCTCGGGACGCCATTCTCGAACACCAGGGAGCCATTATCGAAGATGGTGATGGTGCCGTCTGGCAGACGGCGAGCGTCGTGTTGGAAGGCGAATCGGGTACCTGGGCCCATGTCAAAGTCGCTCTTCTTGCCCCCGAGGCGCCATATGATCTC
>DATDKB010000473.1:0-2241 GCA_036520255.1 Rubrobacter sp.
CGACGTGCGCAGCGTGTGGGTCACCTCGCACGACATCTCCAGCGAGTGGCACGTCAGGATGCAGGCAGCTTTCCAGAAGTACACCTCGATGGGTATCAGTAAGACCATCAACCTGCCCAACGACGCGACACCCGAGGACGTCGAAGACGCCTACCGCCAAGCCTACGCCCTGAACTGCAAGGGGATAGCAGTCTATCGCGACGGCTCGCGCGACGCCCAGGTCCTGTCCACGGGCAAGACGGGCGGGGAGAAACCGACCATGACACCGGCCTCCCCCGAGGCACCGACAGCACCCCCTGTTACCCCACCGGCGGGTACGTCTCAAGAAGGGCAGCAGACCTTCTCATCGCTCGCCGAGGCGCGCAACGGAAGGCCACGCACCCTGACGGGTGTGACCAAGAAGATACGTACCGGACACGGCTCGATGTACGTAACGATGAACGACGACGAGTTCGGGCCGAGGGAGTGCTTTGTCATCCTAGGCAAGCCGGGCGGCACGGCCGCCGCGTTCTCGGACGCGCTCGGGCGTATGATCACGATGGCCCTTACCCACGGAGCCTCTCCCGCCGAGGTGGTCCACCAGCTCCGCGGCATCCAGGACGGCCACCCCGCTGGCGTAGGACCGAACGCCGTCCTCTCCGTCCCCGACGGCGTGGCTAGGGCGATGTCCGAGAACTACCTGATCGAGGACAGCCTGCCAGACACCCGCGAGCTCCCGATCATCGGGGCTTGCCCCGACTGCGGCAGCGGCCTGACCCGCCAGGAGGGCTGCGTCGTCTGCCATTCCTGCGGTTACTCGAAGTGTAGCTAGAAAACCGAAGGCGACCTGCTAGGGACGGACCTACCCGGTCCGTCCCTCTTCTCATACCTCTCCGTCCCGGCGCTCCCTATCCAGGCTTTGATCTTCGAAAGACGCAGGATCTTCTGAGGGCTCTATGTGGATGAAGAAGGTGCTTTGGGGCAACGCCTCGGCGACTTCTCCTTCTATCTTCTCGGAGAGGTCGTGGCCCTGCTGCACGGTCCAAAGACCAGGCACGAGCACGTGCATCGAGACGAAGCGGCGTTGTCCGGCCGCCCGCGTGCGCACGGCGTGGAACCGGATCCCCTGTCTTTCATATCGGGACAGAATTCTGGAGATGACTTCCTGATCTTCCGGGGGTAGGGCCCGATCCAGCAATCCTTCCGCGGTGTCACGCAGCAGCCGGAATCCCGTCCAGACGATGTTCGCGGCGACGACGAGCCCTATAAGGGGGTCGAGCACGAGCCACCCTGTGATCTGCACCATCACGACGCCGAGCACGACGCCCACTGAGGTCCATACGTCGGTGAGCAGGTGCTGCGCGTCGGCCCTCAGTGTGATCGAACGCAACCTCCGTCCCGCCCGCAGGAGCACGAGCGCGACGCCCCCGTTGAGCGCCGCGGCGCCGAGCGTGATGGAGAGGCCAAGCCCCACGTTCTGAAGCGGTTGCGGGTCCATCAGCCGGCCCCACGCCGTAACCCCGATCCAGGCCGCAGCGATGATTATCAGGGCGCTCTCCAACCCACTCGAGAAGTACTCCGCCTTGCTGTGGCCGAAGGCGTGCTCCTCGTCAGGCGGACGTACAGCGAAGGTCAGCGCCCACAACGCCGCAACCGCGGCGACGAGGTTGACTACAGACTCGGCCGCGTCGGAAAAGAGTCCGACGGACCCCGTAAGGTAATAGGCCCCAAGCTTGAGCCCTATAGTCGTCACAGCAGCAGCTATCGAGAGCACAGCGTAGCGGCGCGCAGACCCGCCGTTCGTCACGCTCCCCTTAGTCACCGCCACCTCACCCGGAGACACGCGCCATCTGAATCAGCAAGAGTCTCAATGAATGTCGGGATCGCAGCCAACACTTCCACTTTCTACCATCTTGATGCAATGGGGTAGCCCCTTGCTAACCTAGAGACCTCCAGACAATCATCAAGAGCACGAGCTCCGCGATCCCTAGCGGTGGTCCGAGGGGCAGCGCAAAACTCTTCGCGAGAATGGTCATGACCTCCCGAGGTGTCGGCCCAGGAGCAGGAACCAGAAGGGGGTACCGAGCATGCCGATCGCAGTGAAAACACCGCCGACACTAAACAAGGCGAGTTGCGGCCGCGCCGACATCCAGGGTAGCAACAACCCGAGCCCGACGGCCGCGCCACCGGCCAGGGTGCCAGCACCCAGGAACTCACCGAGGCGTGCCAGCCGAGGCAGGAGGATACCCGACAATCGTAACC
>DATDKB010000474.1:0-3252 GCA_036520255.1 Rubrobacter sp.
GTGCCGCGCGATCAGTTCTTCGACCGATGAACCTTCTGGCATCCGCGGATGGTAGACGCCGACTTCGGGCAGCGGCGAGGCCGGCTCGAACCCGTAGCCTTCCATGAGAACGGTGTCGGCGACGAAGCGGAGCAAATTCTCTGTGTTGCGGACGCCGCCGTGGCGCAGGTACTCGAAAGCCTCGAGCACGGTGCCCGAGGGCACGGTGGAGAGCGCCGCAAGCTCCGCGTCGAGCTCGGCCTCCCCGCCGAAGGCCAGCAAGGGTATCCCAAGCCGCGCGCAACGCCGATTCAGCTCCTCCAGCCCTTCGGGCCACGCCCTCCGCCCGCCGAGCAGCCGCACCAGCACGACCCGCGCTCCGTCGAGTTCCCTACCAAAGAACGTTGCCGGGTCCTCCAGCGCGATCGGGTTGGCGCACCTTACCTCGAGGAAGCCTTCGGGCAGGTGTTCCGAGGCTCTGGCTGCGGCCAGGATCTCGGTGTCGGCGGTCGTAAGCAGCAGAAGCCGTCCGACTTCTGCTGCGCCGTCAGCTTTCAGCCTGCCAGCCATCAGCCCTTACCCCGCTGCTCGTCGCCCGCTGCCACAAACGCGAGCGAAGAGTGCGCCCAACCTTCGCTTTCTCGACGCGACGCTTCCGCGTCTACCGTACCGTCGTCACCAACTTGCTGAGGGCTGGACGCTGAGAGCTGAGAGCTAACGACGGGCAGCCCCGTGGGCGGTCCGTCATCTATCAGGTGCATCAACGCGTCGCGGTCTACGTTATCTGCGATGAGATCCCCCAGTTTTTCAAATTGTGCTTCGCGGGCGGCGGCGAAGGACTCTCCGCCAGGACTCCAGTCCAGGCTGCGTTCTGCGGCCACCCACGCGAGGAACGCGCGCCTGAAGTCGTCCGACTCGAGGACGCCATGCCAGGACGTGCCAAGCGTGGCGCCGATGCGACAGCCTTCGACTCCGTCGTCGATCTCGAACAGTGGTTCGCCACCGCTCTGGCCGATTCTTCCGTGGTGGATCTCGTACCCCGACACCTCGGCGTCTCCGAAGCCGGGAGCCCGTCCCCCGGGACGACCCAGGATCTTCTCTTCCCCGAACGCGGTATCGATGGGCAGGAGCCCGAGCCCGTCGGCTTGTGCCTCACCACTCTCCACACCGTCTTCGATGCGCCCGCCGAGCATCTGGTAGCCGCCGCAGATGCCGAGCGTGGGCAGGTCACGGTTCGTTCTCTCGGCGAAAGCATCATCGAGGCCTCCGGAGCGGAGCATCTTCAGGTCTTCGACGGTCGATTTGGTACCTGGAATGATGGCGAGGTCGGCGTCGAGTATCTCTTCCGCCGAGGTGGTGAAGCGTACGGAGACGCCTGGCTCGTGGGATAGGGCGTCGAAGTCCGTGAAGTTGCTGATGCGGCCGAGGCGCGCAACGGCGACGGTCAAGATGTCGCGGCCTAGCGGGGGTTTCACGGGACGTGGCGAGTCGAGGGCCAGCGAGTCCTCCCCGTCGAGGCCGAGGCCGGGGAGCCAGGGCAGCGTTCCGAAGAACGGGCGTCCCGTCAGTGAGGTCATCGTGGTTAGCCCGGGCGCCAGGACTGCGGGGTCTCCCCTGAACTTGTTGACTAGGAAGCCGGCTAGGAGCAACTGATCTTCGGGGGAGAGGAGCGCGAGCGTACCGTAAAGGCTCGCGAAGAGGCCGCCGCGGTCGATGTCCCCGACGAGGAGAACGGGGAGGCCGGCGGCGCGGGCCAGGCCCATGTTGGCGAGGTCGTTCTGCCGGAGGTTGATCTCCGCCGGGCTACCAGCCCCTTCGCAGACGACGGCATCGAAACGGCAGCGCAAGTCTTCCAATGACTCGAGCACCACAGGCATCAGGGTCCTCTTCATATACCCGTAGCTGGAGGCGCTGGCCGTGGCCCATGCCTTGCCGCGCACGACGACCTGCGTGGTGCGTTCGGCGGAGGGCTTCAGGAGGACCGGGTTCATGGCCACCTCGGGCTCGACCATCGCGGCCGCTGCCTGGGCGGCCTGGGCGCGTCCTATCTCAGCCCCCTCCCTGGTGACGAACGAGTTGAGTGCCATGTTCTGGGCCTTGAAAGGCGCGACCTTCACGCCCTCGCGCGCGAGCCAGCGGCAGATGCCTGCAACGACCACGCTCTTCCCCGCATCCGAGTGGGTCCCAGCGACCAGGAGAGATCCGCTCATGCAACCCCTTTCCGGGGGGCACGCTCGCACAGCCACCCGAACAGCAACCCGAGCCCGGCCCAGAACACCATCTGGGTGCCCAGAGACGAGAACCTGAACGCCCAGAGCACACCGGAAGGAAATCCATCAGCCGAGGGCCCTGCGGGTAGAAGCAGGAACAACACGGTCACCGCGACGACCAGCCCGGTCCCGACTATGAGGCGGCGCCTCGGAGCGTTGAAACCGCGCGCTTTGAGGGCCCTGGTCGTGAGCCAGGCAGCAAGCAGGGCCAAGAGCGAGAGGGCGACGAGCGCGAAGTAGGACGCGGTGCGCTCCCTTATGGTGGAGGGATCACCTACGGATGGAGGGTTCGCCGGATACTTGAGAAAGGGTATCAGGAACATCCCCACGAAGACGGCGCCTGCAAGAGAGATGCTGCGTACCAGATCGCTACCCGCGGTGAGCCGTTCGCGGAAGAAGGCGTAGCCTATGCCGAACACCCCCCCGACCGTCACGCCGAAGAGTCCTGTCGCGAAGAAAAGGCCGACCTTCTGGGTCGAGCGCGAGAAGACCTCCTCATGGTGGGCGCTCTCGGACGCTTCTTCCAGGGCGATCGCTCGGTCGAGGACGGGCTCTCCGACAACGAACGCGAAGAGGCCGGCCAGAAGCCCGGCGAGCAGCCCGGCGGCCATGCCGCGGCGCAGGTAGGCCGAGACCACAGTCTGGACTAGTGGCAGGGGGCGCCGAGCAGGTGTCGCCCGTCGTGGGCGAACTCGTGCAGGTAATTGAACCGATCGGCCGCCTGTCCGAGGAGCGGCACCAGCAAATCTCCGCTCGCCGAGAGCAACACGAACAGTGCGAGGAGCAACAGCGCGAGGGCCAGCAGGCTCCACAGCGGCAGGGCGGAGGGATGACTCCGCGTCAAGGTCTTCTCCATAGATGCCTCCTTCTCGGGGTCCTCGCCCCGGTTTGGGGTCACGGGCGAAAGGCCAGTCTCCTGACTCCCGGATCTCCGTTCTCCCGGCCTTCCCGCGCCCTCGCGGGCGGTGTGGCGTCTTCGGGTTCGCTCCCCGGTCACAGTGGC
>DATDKB010000475.1:0-3574 GCA_036520255.1 Rubrobacter sp.
GTAGATTTTGCTGCGAACCTTGTTGCCAAACCCGTCGAAGATGGCAGCACCTTCGATCTGGCGCTCGCTGAACCTATTGAGGTAGCGCTTGTAGAACTCGTACTCCAGGCGCTCTAGAACGAGGGCGTAGTTGAGGATGTCCACGTCCGAGACGCCGCCGGGCTTCT
This sequence comes from Rubrobacter sp., assembly GCA_036520255.1. Lineage (GTDB taxonomy): Bacteria > Actinomycetota > Rubrobacteria > Rubrobacterales > Rubrobacteraceae > Rubrobacter_D. The sequence goes on from DATDKB010000475.1 coordinate 168, forward strand.
TGCCATCATCGTCGTCGTCACCCTTGGCAAAAGCCGCGCCAGGGACCGCCATCAGGGCGCCGCCGGCTAGCGCCGCCGCCGAGCCGGCAAGAAACTTCCGCCGCGAAGTCACCGAATCTTTCGCTACTTCATTGAGGTATGTACCCTCAGTCATGTATTCACTCTCCTTTTTGTGATTCGGCCAGGGTTCTGGCCTGTCTTCCCACCGCTGTAAATCAACCTGTCCTGTAGTATTCCCTCCCTTCGCTTCCGGTACGAACAAATAACCCGCCGCCGGAAGCCAAAACGACTCCTGCGGTAGCCGGTTGAGCCGCTGGCTCCGCCCGTTCCTCGGCGCCCACTCTCTTCAGGACGGGCCTCAAAGCCTCTACCATGCGCCGGTATTCGCACCCTGTTACGGTATAGACTACGAATGCAAAAGGCTCCCCGGATCACAACGTACCCGCAAATTCTTCAAACTGGTTCTATCGGCCCTACTCGGTTCTTGTTTGACTCGCCTGGCTACTACCTGGGGATGCGGTTCTCGCAGCCGCTGGAATTCAGGAACCTGTCGATACCCTTGCCGACGTAGACCGTGCCCGTCCTCCTCATCCCCAGCTCCCCCACGACGCGCCGTATGCCGGGGCCAGGCCGTCCCCAGGTCATTGGATGGTCACGTTTTCGCAGTTCCTCGACACGCGATCTTTTCTGTTCGCGAATACGTTGTCGTGCCCGTAACCGCACTCCACGCGGTCGGCCTCGTCCCTTTTCGGTTGGTCTACACGTATGGTGTCGCTCCCGCTCCCGCCGTTTGCCCTGTCGGCCCCCCTGGCCGAAGATCGTGTCGCGCCCCCCGCCTGCAAGGAGAGATCGCCACCTGCCATGCCCCTGATGAGGTCACCGCCGCGCCCGCCGTCAAGCCTGTCGCCCGCTCCGTACCCACGCAGTCCATCAGCCCCCGCATAGCCGTATATCGTATCTGACCTGGGTGTCCCGTCGAGACTCTCGTCGTCACCGGGGGTGCCTTTGATCACAGCGGCATACGCTACCCCGCTAGCCAGCAGTACCGCTAAGACGGTCGAAACCAGCAGTAAAACGTTCCGCCTCATCGGTAAATCTCCTCCTCCACGCCTGTGACACCCCGTTCACGAGAACAGATCTAACGAGCAGGGCGCATTTTTTTGCCCCTTGCGAATCGCCTCCGGAAATCCCCTTGCGCACGGTAGCCTGCCGGCCGCGGCTCCGCCCAAAGCGGAGAACGCGTTCTACTTGCGCCCGTCCTTCTCGATCTCTTCGAAGAGCGCACCGTAGATCTCGTCTCGGCCGACCTTGCGCAGGGGCTGGCCTTTGGAGAAGATCACACCGTCGTCCTTACCGCCCGCGACGCCGTAATCCGCGTCGCGGGCCTCTCCGGGACCGTTCACGACGCAACCCATGACCGCGACGGTGAAGTGTTCCTCGAAGTGTTTGAGCCCGTCTTCGACCTTCGCGGCCATCCCGATCACGTCGAAGCCGAGCGTGCGGGCGCAGCTTGGGCACGCGATGACGTTGGGGCCGCGGTGCCTGAGGTCGAGGGCCGAGAGGATATGGTACGCGACCGGTATCTCCTCGACCGGGTCCTCGGCGAGCGAGATACGGATGGTGTCCCCGATTCCGTGTGGCAGGAGCTGACCGAGTGCCGCAGCGCTCTTTATCGCGCCCGGGAGCTTCGTTCCCGCCTCGGTGACGCCGAGGTGCAGCGGGGCGTCGGAGTGCTCGCGAAACCTCTTGTTGGCTTCGACCATCTCGGGGACGTGGCTCGCCTTGAGGGACACCTTGAAGTCGAAAAAGTCCATCTCCTCGGCGATCTCGACCTTGTGCAACGCGCTCGCCACGAGCGCCTCGGCTTTGCGAAGATCCCAGAACCGTTTCTCTACCGAGCCCGAGTTAACCCCGATGCGCATGGCTGCGCCCGTCTCCTTGCACTTTTCGATGACCTGGCGGTAGCGGTCGTCGCTGCCGACGTTGCCGGGGTTGATGCGGACGCACGCGGCACCCGCGTCGGCGGCCCCGAGCGCCATGCGATAGTCGAAGTGGATGTCGGCGATAAGGGGCACGGGCGAGCGCCAGACGACCTCCCTGAAACCCTTGAGCGCCTTGGAGCCGTTGACGGAGACGCGCACGAGGTCGGCCCCGGCGGCGTTCAGGTCGTAAACCTGCTGCACCGTCGCCTCGACGTCGTGGGTCATGGTATTGGTCATCGACTGTACCGCCACCTGGGCGCCGCCGCCGATGGGCACGTCGCCGACCTTGATCTGCCGGCTCGTTACCGGCCGTTCTCGCACTGCTGCCTCTGTCATCTCACTCCCACAAGTTGCGTCCTTCTTATCTTAATCCGGGATAAACGGTTGTCCGGTGAACAGTTTACTCAAATCGGCGTAGGTGGCGAACAGGAACAGGGCGAGTACGAGGACGAGGCCGAAAGCGGCAATCTTGCCCATGGTCTGCTCGCTGACCGGCCTGCCGATAACCTTCTCAGCCACTATAAAGAACAAATGGCCGCCGTCAAGCGGCAGGATCGGGAGCAGGTTGAAGAGCGCGAGGTTGAGGCTGATCAAAGCCAGCAGCGGTAAAAAGAAGCCCTGGCTGACCGCCGTACTCCCTACCGAGGCGATGCCGACGGGCCCCGTCACGTTATCGTAGAAGTCCTTCTCGCCGGTTATGAGCTGACCGACAAACGCCCCTAGCTTGACCGTGATCTCACTACACCTCTGGACAGCGAGGCCAAGCGACTTTACGGGACCATACGTAGTAGTCTCGATCGTGGGCCTGACGCCGAGGAGCGCGTGCTTCTTGTCCTCCGGATCGGCCCCAAGCACCCCCTCGAACGTTTTCTGCGAACCGTCGCGCACAACGGTCACGCTCACCTGCTCACCCGGCTTGCGGCCCATCATCTCGCGCTCGAAGTCGTCCCAGGAGCCTACCTGGCTGCTGTTCAACCCGACGATCCGGTCTTCGTCCTTGATCCCGACTTCTTGGGCCATGGAGGCCGGCTCTACGGCGCTTACCACCGGCTTCACGTCGGTGACGATGCCCTGGAACATGTAAACGCAAGCGAGTATGAGAACCGCCGCGACCGCGTTCGCCAAGGGCCCGGCAAGTATGATAAGTGCCCGCCGCCACGCGGCTTTGGCATGATACGTGTCGGGACCTTCCGCCCCGTCTCCCATCCCGGCCATCTTGGCGAACCCGCCGAGGAGGATTATGCGGAGCGAGTAAACGGTCTTGCCGATCCTCTTCTTTACGAGCGCCGGCCCGAACCCGACGGCGAACTCGGGCACCCTGACGCCCATGGCTTTGGCCGTGAGCATGTGCCCAAGCTCGTGGATGACTATGAGGAAGATGAGGCCGAGCAGCGCGACGATAACCGTCATCGCGCACCCATCCGC
>DATDKB010000476.1:0-3788 GCA_036520255.1 Rubrobacter sp.
GAACCGGTGCTGGCGGAGGGCGGGTTACCGAGCTTGCCGGGGCGGCCCCAGACGACTAGATGTATGTTGCCAGGTTTACGCCCATAGCTCCTTGATGCGTCCTTGTGGACGGCCCAGGAGGCGGTTGACGTGGAAGCCGTAGGTGTAGGCCGCCACCTTCGCCGCTATCCTCGTCGCCAGCCCCACCAGGGTGGTCGCCAGCGTCCGGCCGAGCCCGAACACCCGTTTGAGGCTCGAAAGAGCGATCTCTATGCGCTGCCTCTCGCCATGCTGGTCGGCCCTCTCGGTCACCAGAGAGATCCCGCACTCGGCCAAGGCGCGGCCCAGCGCTTCGCTCCGGTAGGCGAGATCCCCCAAGAGTCTGCGGGCGAGATCGTCCCGCAAGTTCGCCTCGGCGAGCAGTTCCTCCGCCAGGCGTACCTCGGCCACGTTGGCGGGGGTCAGCTCGTAGGAGATGGGCACCCCGTTTGTCGCGCAGATGAGGTGCAGCTTCACCCCGTAGACGCTGAAGGAACTCCACCTAACCCACCCCGCTCCCGGGAAACCAGCGGACTGGGCGACCTGCCTGGGGTGCAGCGTGGCAAGCAAGGTGGAGTCGACCAGCAGGGTCTCGGGTTCGCCGACGAGGTCCCCCAGCACGGCGCGCCTCAAAGGCTCCAGGAAGCGCCGGAGCTTGCGGACCCGACGATGGAACGAGGAAGGGGCGAGCCCCACGACCCCGGGGAACAGGTGGGAGAAAAACCTCTCGGCGTCGCGCAAGAAGGAGCGCTCGCTCTCCACCCCACGGAGCTGCTGGAACAACGCGAGCGCGATGACCTCGGAGTCCCCGAGCCGCTTTATGGACTCGTAGCATCGAGCGCGGGGGTTGAGCAGCACGTAGGCATCGTCGATGAGGCAGAAGAGGACGCTCAGAGCCTCTTCCGTTCGGGCGAGGCGTTGGGTATGGTTGGTGCGGGCCATCCGATGCTCCTTCGCGAGGGGAGACTACGATGGCCCCCTTTCTACTCCGAATCCACGCAACACACATCTAGGTAACTCCTTAGACCGGTCTATTCGGCCCATGACTATCCCTTCTGTCTGTGTGCATGAGCCGCCACTGACCCTTCTCTCGGGTGTTACGCCACGATGGATTAGGACGATTGCTACAATGATGCGGGCTGAGCGCACGAGCGCCGCGATAAGGACGGGGCCCTGCCTCCGAGCAGGAACCGAGTAAGATCGCCAACTCGCCTCCGGTCGAGCAGCCAGACTACCGAATAGGATACTCTTTGAGCACCCGTAGAACGCACAAGCCACCCGGCACCCCCAAGCACAACCTGCCCGCCCCCAGGAGCAGCTTCGTGGGCCGCGAGGGCGAGATCGGAGAGGTCGAGCGAGAGCTGGCCACGACGCGGCTCTTGACCCTCACCGGCGTAGGTGGCTCTGGCAAGACGCGCCTCGCCTTGGAGGTGGCCCGCGGCCTCATCGAGGCCTACCCGGACGGGGTGTGGCTAGTGCAGCTCGCTCCCCTCTCTGAGGGGGAGCTGGTGCCGAAGGCGGTGGCCGAGACCTTGCAGATACCGGAGCGTCCCGGAGAATCACTCTTCGCTACGCTTGCCGAGCTCTTGCGAGACAGGCATCTGCTCATCATCTTGGATAATTGCGAGCACCTCCTAGATGCCGCCGCAAGACTCGTGGACAAGGTGCTCGACTCATGCCCACGCGTGCACATCCTCGCCACAAGCCGTGAAGCGCTAGGAGTGGAAGGCGAGGTTAGGTGGCTTGTTCCTCCGCTTTCGGCGCCCGAGATGGAGCGTAAGCCTTCAGCAGAGGAGCTAGAAGCTTACGAAGCTGTGCATCTGTTCGTCGAGCGGGCTCGCGGGCGTGATGCGTCCTTCTCCTTGAACCCACGTAACGCCCCTGCGGTCACGCAGATCTGCGGTAGTCTGGAAGGTATCCCGCTTGCAATAGAGCTCGCTGCGGCCAGGGTAGGCACGCTCTCGGTCGAGCAGATCTCACAGAGGCTTACGGGCTCTTTGAATCTCCTAGCGGGCAGCAGGACGCAGTTGCCGAGGCAGCGAACGCTCAGGGGGGCACTAGACTGGAGCTACGAGTTGCTCTCTGAGGATGAGAAGAAGCTCTTCGGGAGGCTTTCGATCTTCGCGGGAGGATGGCCCCTGGAGGCCGCCGAGAAGGTGGCTTCTGGCGGAGGCATCGGCGAAGACGAGGTCCTGGATCTGCTGTTGGATCTGGTCGAAAAGTCGTTGGTAGTGGTGGAGCCAGCCGAGCAACGAGAAGTACGCCACAGGCTGCTGGAACCCGTAAGACAATACGCGCTGGAGAAACTCGGGCAGAGTGGGGAGGCAGAAGAGGTACGGCGCCGGCACGCCGGTTTCTTCCTCGCCCTGGCCGAGGAAGCCGAGCCGAGGTTGCGGGGACCCGAGGATATTGAGTGGTTCCAGCGTCTGGAGGCCGAACACGACAACCTGAGGGCGGCCCTGTCCTGGGCCTTCGAGCGAGGAGAGGTGGAGCTGGCTTTAAGGCTGGCGGCAGCTTTGTGCATATTCTGGCGCGCGCACGGAGACATGGCTGAGGGGAGGGAGTGGCTGGAGGCGGCGCTGGCGGGGGACGACCGGACGTCGGTGGCGGCGAGGATGAAGGCGCTGATGGCGATGTTCTGGTTGACCGATCAGTGGGACCTGGATCGGGTAGAAGCGGTCGCCGAGGAGGGTCTCGAGCTGAGCAAAGAAGCGGAGATCGAGGGTAGCTTCGCCGCATCCTTACAGATAATGATGGCAGCGCCGTTGTGGAGCCGGGGAGATTACGAGCGGGCGAAGGAGCTGCTCGAAGAGAGCCTCGCGCTTAGCAGGAAAGCCGGTGACAGGGTGCTGATCGCAGAAGCGCTACTCCGGCTGGGCCGAGTCCCGACGAACCCCCCGGGCGACACGGCCCGGGCTAAGGAGATCTTCGAAGAAGGCATCGCCGTGTGCCGGGAGGCGGGCTACACCTTCCGGCTCCCCGTTTTCCTGCTCGGCCTGGGCTACGTACTACTTCTGGAAGGCGACTACGAGCGCGGAGCGGCGCTGAACGAGGAAGCTGCGGCGCTGTGTCGGGAGCGCGGTTACAACGACAGCTTGCCATACGCCCTGGACAACCTGGGCTGGGCGGCGCTCTTGCAGGGAGACTACGAACGGGCCAGACCCTTTTTCGTAGAAGGCCTTACGCTTTGCAAGAAGTTGGGTGAGAAGATGATCGCCTCAGAGAGCCTCGACGGGCTGGCGTGCGTCGCCGGAGCCGCAGGAGAAGCCGGGCAGGCGGCCACGCTCTTCGGGGTCGCCGAAGCACAGCGCGAAACGCTGCGCGAGGCGGCGGGCTACCAGCATAGTCCCAGGGAAGATGACTGGCGCAAGCGTTACCTAGCGGCCGCCCGCGAGGGGTTGGGGGAAACGGCCTGGAGGGAGGCACTGGCGCAAGGACAAGCAATGGAGCTGGAGAGAGGGATCGAGTACGCCCTTTCGGCCGAGGAGCCCTCTGAGGCCACCCCCTCCGCGCCCGAGCGTCCGGCCGGCCTGACAACGCGGGAGGCCGAGGTGCTGGAGCTGGTGGCCCAAGGGCTCACCAACGCCCAGGTCGCACAAAGGCTCTTCCTTAGCCCCCGCACGGTTGATACCCACCTCACCTCCATCTACCACAAGCTTGGAGTGGGCTCGCGCTCAGCGGCCACGCGCTTCGCCTTGGATCACGGCCTCGCCTGAGCTTCCCTCCTTCCAAAGATCGAGGCCTACGGAAAACCACGTAGTTACCCTCTC
>DATDKB010000477.1:0-2555 GCA_036520255.1 Rubrobacter sp.
CCGGTCATAACTCCACTCCCTACGGCGATTACCTACGCCCTGCGCACGATGGAAGCTGCGACCAGCCCGCCGGCGACCAAGAGCGCCAAGGAAGCGAGCGCCAGCGGCGGGGCGACACCGCCCGTGGCCGGGAGGGAAGGCCCCGAGTATTGCGAGGCGGCTGCGCTCGCCGTGGCACTCGCGGAGGCGCTGGCTGTAGGTGAGGCGGTAGGACTGGCTGTCGGGCTTGCGCTGCCCGAAGTAGCGGGAACATAGCCACCGCCTTCCCCGCACGTAACGTCGGACCCGTACATTTCCGCTACTTTGTCCAGGTCGAAGGGGCATGGCCGGAAGCTGTTCGGAACGTCGAGGGAGTTGTAAGCTGGGCCCCTCGGTTGCGCCACGGCGCCGGACGCCAGAAGCGAAGTAACCACCATACACAGCCCGACCAGCAGCAACAATTTCCTCACGATGCCTCCTCTTTGCTTGCTTGCCCCTTCGACCGGAAAAACTCTTACGTTCCACTCGCGAGGATGAGCATGTTAGCATCCGCCGTGATCCCGCGTGACGATCGGCTAAAGACCCCTTTATGTGGGCCGGCCTGCGTACCGTGCAGGCGGATTCGCTTGCCGGGAGCGCGGGTTGTGCGTGGACCTGAACGGAGACATCGCCCTTGCCGTCATCGACGTAGACACCTCGGACGGACCTGACACAGGCCTGATCCAACGCCTGTGCGGTCTCGATTTGCCGGTGCTCGCGTTCGGCCTCGAAGGAAGCACGACCCCCCTAGCCAGGGCGCTGGGCTCCGGCGCGGACGACGCTGTCTGCCTGGGGGTTACGGTGAATCACTTTATTGGCAAGGCCGCTCAGCTGGTGAGTAGGTAACACGCCTGCTTCGCCTTCGCTTGTCAGCCTGTCATATGGGGTCCGGATGGAAGACGGCGTCGCCGTGCGTGAGCCTTGCGTCTTGCACTGTCCGTGGATTCTCGCTTTCGCGGGAATGACGGGTGGAGGCAGGAACAACAGGCGAGATGGGCCTGCGTACGCCTGCGGACGGAACACGCGACGATCCGGACGGACCTGTTATCAACACTTCGGCGAGTTGCACCGCGTCCGCTTGGACGAGAGTGCCCGGGACGTGGGCAAACGATGAACCCCCACGCGTCCTACCAGTACCACACACTCCATTCCTGCCCCGCACTCCCGTCATTCCCGCGAAAGCGGGAGAATCCACTGCTTGGCAAAAGACCCGCTGGCGAAGGCAGCTCTGGTCGTGCAGTCGGTATCTATCGATGCCCGGGATCAGTTAACGCGGTAATTATTTAGCCGGTTATCTATCTTCGAGGAGCTGCTTTCGGCCTGCTGGTTGCGCCTCGAACTTCCCCGAAGTGAAAACCTCTATTCGCTACAGCTTCGCCGTTGCTTCGGTGTGGAGGGCGGCGTCGAGGATGGTCTCGATGAGTTTTTCGAAGGTGATACCGGCGGCCTCTGCGGCGAGGGGGAAGGTGGAGGTCTCGGTGAAGCCGGGAATGGTTTTTACGTCCAGGACCCAGGGGATGCCATCGGCGAAGATGGTGTCCACGCGGGCGAAGCCTGAGCAGCCAAGTGCCTTGTAGGCGGTGAGCGCCGTCTCTTCGAGGTGGGAGGCATCCTGGGGTGGTATCTCCGCGGGGATGGCGAAGTCGGTGGCGCCCGGGGTGTATTTGGCCTCGAAGTTGTAGGCGCCTTCGCGGGGTCTTATCTCGACGAGCCCCAGCGCCCTCGGGCCTTCGCCTGCGGGCTCGACGATGGGGATGGAGATCTCCGTCCCATCTACCCAGCTTTCCAGCAGGATCTTGGCGTCGTACCCGAACGCCTCGTAGACGGCATCGAGCAGCCCCTCGGGCCCTTCGACCCGCGAGAGCCCGAAGCTGGAACCCTCGCGCGCTGGCTTGACCACGAGCGGATACCCGAGGTCATCTGCGGCGACGTCCAGCGCCGCTGAGGCCCCCATCTCGTTCATGGCCTTTCTGAGGAACGTGCGGGAGGGAGGGCTTTGAATGCCCGAGGCGCGGAGCGCTCGTTTGGCGTAGTCCTTGTCCATGCAGCGGATGCTCGAAAGCGGCCCGCTCCCCGTGTACGGGATGCCGAGGGTCTCCAGAAGCGCTTGCACGGTGCCGTCTTCGCCGCCGGGGCCGTGCAGGCAGACGAAGGCGGCGTCGGGCGCGAGCTGCATGAGCGTTGCCGTGGTCTGGTCCTCTATGTCCAGGGGATAGACCTCGTGACCGAGGCGTTCGAGGGCGTGCTGGACGCGCCGGCCCGTTATAAAGGAGACGTCGCGCTCCATCGAGTGTCCGCCGCGCAGAACGGCCAGGCGAGCCACGACGGGCCTAACCGTCCGTGCCGACGGCCGAGCGGGTGCCGACGCTCCTGTGCGAGCCGCGTTCCAGGTCGCTACGCAGCTCCATGCGCTCCCGGATCACCTCGGAGAGCAACTCTATGCCGCGACGGACCCTCTCCGGCTCCACAAACGAGAAGTTGAGCCGCATGTTGTTCTTGCCCGTCCCCGGCGCGCCCCCGTAGAACCCCTCGCCAGG
>DATDKB010000478.1:0-11709 GCA_036520255.1 Rubrobacter sp.
CCGCAGCCTCGCAGCTCGGAATGGACCCCGAGCATCCCGCCGAGTTCGTCGTCGTCCAGAACACGCCGAAGGTACACAACCTGATCGTTTGCACCCTCTGCTCCTGCTACCCGCGGGCCATCCTCGGCCGCCCGCCCGACTGGTACAAGAGCTTCGAGTATCGCTCTCGCTCCGTCAGGGAACCCCGAGCCGTGATGCGCGAGTTCGGCTTCGAACCACCAGAAAATGTCGAGGTCCTCGTCCACGACAGCACCGCAGACGTCCGCGACATGGTCCTCCCTATGCGCCCATCAGGCACGGAGGATCTGGACGAAGAAGGTCTGGCCCGGCTCGTCACGCGCGACTCCCTGGTCGGGGTTAGCGTACCCCGGGCACCAGGAGCGACCGATCCCGGCTGATGATCTCCGGCCCGTGGGGCGACCCATCGGTCAAGCCGACCTCGTGTCGGAGACGGGCAGCGCCATACGCTGTGGGTCGTACAGGTCCTCCAGGCTGCGAGGGACGTCGGGTCTCGGTGCATGGTGCATGGCGCTGGACCTCCCTTATCGCCTGTAGACAGAACACGCCTGATTTCCGGCAACTATCAACGCACGATCTAGTCCTGCTGCCGCTCTTGCATTCACGACCCCGGCTTCACGGGAGTTTCTGTGCCTGGGGTGCGGTTTCGTAGGGAGGGGACCAGGCAGCGTCAGGCGCGTCGATAGTCTTTTCGGAGGGGCCGAGCCGCCGGTGCAGACGGGCCAGGGGCTTCGGGGCCCACCAGTTCCAGCGTCCCATCAGGCGCATCGTCGCAGGGACGAGTAGGGCGCGCACGATCGTCGCGTCCACCAAGACGGCGAGCCCCATCCCGAGGCCTATGGCCTTTATTACGACCGCCTCCGCGAGGCCGAAGGAGAAAAAGACCGTGGCCATGATGAGGGCTGCTCCGGTGATGAGGCGGCCGGTACGCTCGATGCCGAGGGCCACGGACCGGCGGTTGTCACCCGTCCGGCCGTACTCCTCCTTGATACGACTCAGGAGCATAACCTCGTAGTCCATCGATAGTCCGAACAGGATGCAGAACATGATGATCGGGGTCGTCGTGTTTATGGGACCGGGGGTGAAGTCGAGAAGACCCACGATCACCTGAAAGAACGCCCCAAACAGCGTCACACCGATCCGCCACCGGTCCATGGTCGCCAAAGTTGGAGACCCCGCCGCCTTGCTCATTCGTCACCTCCACACAAGGCTTTCATCGTGCGCCACGATCCATCCGCAAACCGAAAGGAAAAGCGGAGAGGGAGGGATTCGAACCCTCGAGACGGCTTAACACCGCCTACGCGATTTCCAATCGCGCTCCTTCGGCCAACTCGGACACCTCTCCGGAAGCGACGGTCGGGAGTTTACCAAAAAGCCAAACCGCTGCTACCATCGCGGGGAGCGTAGTCCGGGTCCGCTTCTAGCCCTCGCTCGCTTCTGTGGCGCTCTCCTGCTCGACGGCGCGGGCCGCGTCGCGCAGGGCGAAGGCGGCGAAGAGTAGAAGCGTCAGGGCGGAGATGGCGATGAGGGCACCCCCGGTCCAGAGGTCGTTCCTGGTGGCGTCGATCCAGTCTTGTCCGACTTTCTGGTACTCGACGAGGAAGGGGGCCAGGAAGAGCCATATCCCGGCGAAGAACCCGATGACGGTAACTATCAAACCACCTCTTGCTTGCGACGCCATTAGCTCCTCACGCTCCCTTCTTCTCCAGCGCTGGGCACCTGTTGGACATTGTTGGGTGTCTCCCGGTGGGCTTCGTCGCGACTTCGATCGCGTTCCTGCATGTCCTTGAGTATCGCCGTTACCAGCGGCAACAGGATCTGCTCCGTATTGTTCTCGGGACCGGAAGCGTTGTCCGACGGTTCACCCGGGGCCTGGGGCTGCCCCGCGGACTCTGCGTAGGGACGACGCATGATGCCACGCCGGCGCAACTCCTCCACGAGGCCGGAGACGTAAAGCACCAACCCGACCACGGAGACGATGAGGACCGGGAGCCCCGTCCAGAAGTCCACGAACGTTGGGTCGGCCCAGTCCGCCCCCGAGTTCTGGTAGGCGAGGGCGAAGGGGGCCAGCATCAGCCACGCCCCGGCGAGGGCTGCGAGCAGCGCCCCGACAGCCCCTATCACGTACTTGACCATTACTCGCTTCTCCTTTCCGGCTCGGTTGCGTGGCCCTCCAGCGGATTCTTACCGCCGGGGGTCGTCCCGTTCGCTGAATGGCCGTTGGCGCCGTTGCGCCCGAGGCTGGTGCCGAGAGCTTCGAGCGCCATAGGCCGCAGTATCCGGTCGGCGGCGATCCTGGCGCGCTCCCTTTCTGAGCCCCCGGCGTCGGGGACGAGTTTGGAGGCGGCGGAGATCAGGTTCGGAGAGTCGCCGTTGGCGCCCTCGATGCGTCTGGCGAGGTATTCGAGCGTGATGCCCGTGACCATCCTGTCCTGCTTGAGACCGGGAGCCGCTTCGGGTGCTTGCGGAGCGCCCTTGGCGGCACCCTGATCGCCACCGAGGCGAATGTTCTTCATCAAGAGCGCGGCGACGATAGCGAAGGCCACGGCGACGAGGGTAAAAACGAAGCCGTCGTGGAGCGAATTCGAAAGACCCTGCTTGGCGACCTGGAGGCTCTGGTTGACGAGCTGCTCCCCCCCGGGGAAGGCCGAAGCGACACGGTCCAAGGCGTTGCGGGCCTCGTCGCTGACCAGCGCGTTCGGGTCTTTCAGGGCGCCGATCAGGCGTCCCGGGGCCTGCGCCGGGGCGTTGTCGTTCAGGTAGTCGGCGTAACCGGAGGTGACGAGCGAGCCGATCACCGCGGTGCCTACCGTCGAGCCTAACGACCTTATGAACTGCGTTGCCGAGGTCGCGACGCCGAGTAGCCTCTTCTCGACGGTGCTCTGGACGGCGAGGGTCGCCGAGGGCATGAGCGGGCCGAGGCCGAAGCCCGTTACCATCAGATAGAGGGCGACAGTCCTCTGGGTAGAGTCGACGTCCAGCGTCGTCAGCAGGTAGACGCCGAAGGTCATCACTATCGCGCCGACGATCATGAACGGCTTGATGCGCTTTACGCGGGCTATGAGCTGTCCGCTGATAATCCCCATCGCCGTCATGCTGAGGACGAGCGGGGTTAGCACGGTGCCGGAGCCCGTCGCGGTCTTGCCAAGCACGCCCTGCACGAAGAGCGGGGTGTAGAGGATGATCCCGAACATCCCGATCCCGACCATGAACATCAAGAGCGCCGCGGAGCCGAAGACCCGGCTCTTGAACAGCGAGAGCGGAATTATGGGCTCGGCCGCCCTGAGCTCCACGGGTATGAAGGCGGCGAGCAGGATGCCGGCGACAACAAAGCTTACGACGACGCGGGAGGCGTCCCAATTGTAGCCTTCACCGACCCACGATAGCGCTAGCAAGAGCGAGACGACCGAGGCCGTGATGGTGGCCGCTCCAAGGAAGTCGATCTTCACGCCGTACCGCCTGGCGCTCTGATGGAGCACTACGGGCAAGGCGAAAAGTGAGAAAACGCCGAGCGGCAAATTGATGTAGAAGACCCACCGCCAGGAGAGGTTGTCCGTGATCCAACCTCCCATCGTCGGGCCTATGACGCTGGTGAGCGCGAAGACGCTGAAGAAGACGCCCTGGTACTTGGCCCGGCGTGCGGGATCCGGGAAGATATCAGCGACGCTGGTGAATATGTTGGAGAAGATCATGCCGGCCCCGAGCCCCTGCAAACCCCTGAAAAGGATCAACTCGGTCATCCCCCACGCAGCCCCGCAAAGAGCGCTGGCGGCCAGGAAGATGGCAACCCCGGCGATGATGAACCACTTTCTGCCGTAGATGTCCCCAAGCTTGCCGATGACCGGGATCATGGCCGTCGAAGCGAGCAGGTACGCCGTCGTTACCCAAGCGTAGTGCTCGAACCCGTTGAGGTCGGCGATTATTCTCGGTAACGCGGTCCCGACGACCGTCTGGTCCAGGGCCACGAGGAATAGCGCGAGCATGAGCCCCGCTACCGCTAGCACGGTCGCCCGACGCCCCGACTGCTCCACCTGAGTAGCGTACTCGCTCATCCTTGCTCTCCCTCTAATAAAAACGTTAAAGCTCCGAAAATCCCGGACCTACGACTTCATCGCTTCGGCGAGAAGTCCCAGCATCCGCCGAAGCTCCTCGAACTCTTCCTCGCTAAGTACGCTGTGCACCCTGCGCCTGAGCTGGTCGTTGATCTCCGGCAGCCGGTCCAAAACCTCGGAGCCCCCCTCCGTGAGGTACATCCGCATGACACGGTTGTCCTCGGGATCACGCTCCCTCCGGATGAGGCCGTCGGCCTCCAGCGACTGCGCCGTGCGCGTCACCCGCGAAGGGTCCATCTCGTACTCCTGCGTGAACTCGCCCTGGCTCAACCCGTCCCCGCGGCCCAGCACCGTGAGCAGGAACCACTTCATGCCCCCGACCCCGGACTCCCGCTCTATCGTCGCTACCATCCGCTTGAACGCCAGCGCGAGCGAAGGTAGTACAGGATGGACACCCCGGAGAACTTCCGCTTTCTTCTGACCCTCTACCATCTTCCGACCTCTGATAACTGCACGACCGGGAGAAGTCTACGCCCGATCTTTGCAGTTTCAAACTTTGCAAGTGAAAACGTTGTGATAGTGTTCACCTGAAGTGAAAATATGTGTCTTCTACTTGCCCGTGTCGCGCTTGTGGTCGGAAGCACAACGATCATAGGTGTGTCGTGGGTTCCCGCTTTCGCGAGAATGACGGTCTGTGCGGTGGGCGCGAGGCTTTCTTCAGCCGGTGTCTGTGGGGTATCCGGCTTCGATCCAGTCCTGTTTGCCGCCCTCGTACTCGTAGGCGTTCTTGTAACCCATGGTCGTCAGCTCACGGACAACCCGCGTCGAGGAGTGTCAGTTGAAATTCGAGCAGTAGGCGATTACCTGGGTGGATTTGTCGGGCAGGAGGTCGGGGATCTCGGTCTTCCCAGGGAACCGGACCGCGCCAGGCAGGTGCCCTCGCGCGTAAGACTGTTCCGATAGGACTTCGAGTAGGACGAAATCGTCGCCGCGGTCGATCTTCGCTTTCAGGTCTTCACGGCCTATGGTCTTCACGACACTCCTCTCCGCTAGTCCCTCGGGTGCAGGATGACGACCGGGATCTCACGGTCCGTCTTCTTCTGGTAGTCGTCGTACGTCGGGTACATCTCGGTCAACTTCGCCCACAGCCTGGGCTTATCTTCGGGGGTCGCCACCTCGGCCCGAACGTTTATCTTCCGGCCGCCGACCTCGATCGAGGTCTCCGGGTTCGCCTGGAGGTTCAAGAACCAGTCGGGGTGTTTAGGCGCGCCTCCGTACGAGGCGACTATGGCGTAGTCCTCGCTATCCATGGCGTAGAGGAGCGGGGTCGTGCGCTCCACGCCGGTCTTCCTCCCAACGGTATTGAGAAGCAGGACAGGACTCTTGCCCATGCTGCCGCCCAGCTTGCCGCCGGAGGCGCGGTACACCCCAGCATGTGCGCTTGTCGCGAACTTCATCGCCAACCTGGCCGGTCCGGAGGGATTTCTCCCCGTAGATGTTCCTTCACTTTGACGCATGTATTACTCCTTTACTATCCGGCCCTCTCCGCGCGGCGGAGGCCGTAGACGGCCCAGAGGGCGAGTACGAGTATCAGGATGGCGCTCGTGGTGAAGGCGGCGACGACGTTCGTCGGGTCGCCGGCCAAAAAGCTGCGGGCGGCTTCCAGTATGGCGGTAAACGGGTTAAGGCGGGCGGCCGTCTCGAGCCAACCTGTAAGCAAGCTTAGTGGGACGAAGACGGGCGCCAGGAACAGGACGAGAAAGATCGGGGTTCGTATCACCGGCCCTGCCTGCTGGGTGCGGAGCATCATCGCAACTCCTGCTCCGAAAAGGGTCGCCGCGATGTTGGCGAGGACGGCGAGTGAGATCAGGCCGAAGAAGTCGAAGCCGCCGATTATGGGCATGCCGGTAATCAGAGCAAACACGGTTACCAGCGTCCCAGTCATGGTGGCGCGCACGAGCGAGGCCATCGTATAGCCGAGGATGATCCCGTACCGGTTCGAGGCGGCGAGCATGAGCCTCCTCGCAAACCCGTTCTCGAAGTCGCCGGCGATCGAAAATCCGGTGAAAGCCCCACCCATCGAGACGGCCTGGAGCAAAGCCCACACGTACTGGAAGGCGATGTAGCCCGCCGCGTAATCGAAGCCGGGCACGTCACCAACCCTCGTAAGGCCTCCTGCGAAGGCGACGAAGAAGAACAGCGGGAAGAGCGCCGGCGCCAGGAATGCGGGGTTGGTGACGTACTTGTAGACCTGGCGTCCGGCTACGGCCCACGCCACCTGGAAAAAGCCGCCCATCCCTAGACCACCCTCGTCCGTAAAGAAGCCGCGGCCCCGCCTATCGCCACGACGACGATCGCCAGCGCGAAGCCGAAGCCGAGAGCCAGGGCTTGCGGGTCCCAGCCGGTTATCACGAGGCTCCTTATGCCTTCCACCAGGTAGGAGATCGGGTTTATGGTCGCGACAAAGCGGAACCAGTCCTGTTCGATCAGGTTGCGGGGCAGGTTGATTGAAGACAAAAAGATCACCACGAAGAACAACGGGAACGCGCTCTCTACCGCCTCGACAGAACCCGTCCTTATCGCCAGTATAGCCCCAATACCACCGAACCCGAGGGCGACGAGCACCGTAAGGAGCACGATCACGAACATCCCCCCAACGCCGCTGCTGATGTTCACGCCCATTAGCAGCCCGATCGTGAGGAAAACGACGCCCTGCAGGAGCCCGAGCGCCACGACGCCGGCCAGCATCCCGCCCAGCAACGCTACGGGACGCATCGGGGTTAGCGAGAGCCTGTCGAAGAAGCCGCTCTCGATATCACGGGCCAGGTCGGCCCCGGCCGTGACCGCGCCGAAAAGCGAAGCCTGTATGAGCGGGAAGGCGAAAGCGAAGTCGAGGTACGAGTCGGTCGGAAAACCGGGGATCTTCGAGGCGGCGTCGAGGCCGCTCGCGTTGATGGAGAAGAACATCATCGGGAAGAGCAGCGCCGAGATTATGACCGCTGGCTGCCTCATGGTACGAACCGTGGAGCGCCGGGCCAGTGCCGCGACCTGCGTGAGCAAAGAGGCCCCCCCCACTACTGAGCCTCCTCCATCTCGCCGTCTTCGTCTTCGGCGGCACCTTCCAGCGAGCGTCCAGTCTTCTCCAGGAAGACGTCGTCGAGGCTCGGCTCGTCGAGGCGGAGGTTGGCAACGCGCACGTCCTCACGGTCGAGGGCGCGCACCACGTCGGCGAGGCCTGCGGCCCCGCCCGTGAGTCGCACGGCGACGGCGCCGGGTTGGGCGGGGATCTCCTCCCCGAACTGCCCCAGTACGCTTGCCACGGCGTCGCGGTCGGAGGTGCCTGCGGGCGTCGCCTCGACGCTCGGGCGTCCTATCTCGGCCTTCAGGGCTTCGGGCGTGTCCTCGGCCACGATCTTGCCGCGGTCGATGATCCCGACCCTGTCAGCGAGCACGTCGGCCTCTTCGAGGTACTGCGTGGTCAGGAAGACGGTCACGCCGTCCTCCCTGGCGAGCCGGCTCACCTCGGCCCACAGGGCGCTGCGGCTCTGCGGATCGAGGCCCGTGGTCGGTTCGTCGAGGAAGAGTATTCGTGGGCTGTGCACGAGCGCGAGCGCGAGGTCCAGACGGCGCTTCATCCCGCCCGAGTAGCCACGCACCTTCCTGTCGGCGGCCTCCTCGAGACCGACGCGCTCCAGTAGCTCCTGCCCCCGTCGCCTGCGCTCCTTGCGCGAGAGCCCGTGCAGGGCGGCCTGCAGGTGCAGGTGCTCGCGGCCCGTCAGAAAAGGGTCGAGGGCGGCCTCCTGCAGCGCGGCCCCGATGGACGCCCGCACCTGCGGACCTTCGTGAACGATATCGTAGCCGGCCACCGTGGCGGTGCCTCCCGAGGGCGGAAGGAGCGTCGTCAGCATCAGGACGGTCGTTGACTTGCCAGCGCCGTTCGGACCGAGGAAGCCGTAGACCTCGCCCGGTTCGACGCGCAGGTCTATGCCGTCAACGGCCCGTGGTCCCTTCTTAAACTCCCTGACGAGGCCTTCGACCTCGATCCCCCGCTCCTGGCCCACTAGGCGGCTACCTTCAGGCCCGTAAGTTCTTCGCTGATCTCCCAGAGCCTGCGGCGGGCACCTTCATCGTGGGCGACCTCTTTGGCTTCGATCTCCTTACGGTCCGAGAAGTATTTCCCGCTCACACCATCGACATCGGCCGAGGAAGCCAGCCAGATCAGGCTGTCCGCCCCCTGCTCCGGCGAGCGCATGAACGGCTTCGCCACCCTGAAGAAGAGCGCCATCGGGCCGGCGTTGTTCTTGCCAAAGTTGGTGCTGACCGCGCCAGGGTGCAGGCAGTTCGCGGTGACGAAGGTCCCCTTCAGGCGATCCGCGAGCTCGTAGGTGAACATAATGTTGGCGAGCTTGGTCATCCCGTAGACCGGGAAACCGCTGTATTTGCGCGTGGACTGCATGTCATCGAAGTCGATGTTCCCCCACCGCTGCGCCTCGGAGGAGACCGTAATCACGCGGCTCGGCGCGCTCTCCTTGAGCCGGGCGAGCAACAGGTTGGTGAGCAGGAACGGCGCGAGGTGGTTTATGGCGAGCGTCGTCTCGATGCCGTCCGCCGTCTCGGTCCGCTTGCTCTGTACCAGCCCCGCGTTGTTGGCGAGCACGTCGAGCCGGTCATGGCGCTCCAGAAACTCGTCGGCCAGCTTCCTGACCCCGCTCTGCACCGAGAGGTCCGCAAGCATCAGCTCCACGGACTCGCTGTGGCTCTGCGCCTTGATGTCTCGGAGCGCGGCCTCACCGCGCTCCGGGTTACGTCCGACGACCACGACGTTCGCGCCCATCGCCGCAAGCGCCACCGCGGTCGCCTTTCCGATACCCGAGGTACCGCCCGTGATGAGGGCCGTCTTGCCTCCCATACCGCTGTTCTGATTGTCCAAGATCTCTCCTGCTCTAGAAAACGCGCGTCAGCCCCGAGTCTATCCGGTAGCACCCACGAGGTTGTGTAAGCGGCACCACGTTCTACGCGCCCGCGGTCTCCACGCCCCCTGGCTTGGTCAGATAGAAAGCCGGGTCTTCGTCTATCATCCAGGACCATTCCTCGCCATCGGAGGCTCGCAACGACTCTGGTGCGACGGATCTCTCGTCTCCGTCGACACTACGTCCCGGAAGTCCTGTGATTTCGTCCTTGCGTCTCACGATCTACCTCCTCTAGACAGGTCGATACCGGGGAGATCCACCCTCTCCGCGTTCTCCAGCGTCTGCCAGTAGCGGCGTCCCATTCCTCCGTCGCGCCCGATGCGCCCGAAGCCGGAGCCGGGGATGTGGCCCGCTGCGACGGTGATGCCGTCGGCCTCCATCCACGCGAGCAGCATCTCGCGGGTGCGGGCTGCCTGCTCCTTGTCCATGTCGAAGTGGACGTTCCAGGTGGGCTCCGTCGCCTGCGCCGGGTGAACGATGGCATCGCCAGAGACGAGCGCCTGCTCCCCACCGGAGGAGACGAGAAGGCTGCTATGGCCCGGCGAGTGACCGGGCGTCGGTATTGCCGTAAGGTCCTCACCGACCGGTTCCTCCCCGTCGAGCAGCCCGAGAAGGCCCCGGTCGTCGAGCCCAGCGACGGCGCGTCCCAGGTAAGGCACGGAGATCTCCCACTCTGCAGCCTGCGTAACGTAGCGGGCCTCGGGAAAGACCGGCTCGCCGTCTGGTCTGACGCTCCAGCCGAGGTGGTCGCCGTGCAGGTGGGTCAGAAACACGGTGTCGACATCCTCGGGCTGAACTCCGGCGTTCTCCAGGTCTACGAGTAGGTTGCCTCCCTGGCCCATGGCCTGCGGTCCGACGCCGGTGTCTACCAGGACAGTGCCCTCGGGTGAACGCAAGACGTATGATCCGACACGCCCGAGCAAGGTCTCGCGGTCCGCGAAAGCCCACGGGTACCGGTGGACGTAGGGTTCCCACTGGTCTTGCGAGACGCCGGGGAAGATCTGATCCAACCTGAAGAAAGCCCCCTCCATATCCGTCAGCGCTGTGATCTCGACCCTTCCAACCTTGATGCTTTTCAAGACCGAACCTCCTTCTTAAGAGACGCCGGGTACGTCCTGCTGGCGCACGCCGGACTTGACGCGGTTCATGGCCGCTATTGCCCCGACGACGAACACGACACCGATGCCCTGAGCCACGGTGAGCGGTTGCCCCAAAAGCAGCCAGTTGAGGGTGACGCCGGTGGCGGGATAGGCGAGCTCGGCGAGCGTCGCGTAGCTGGCCGGCGTGCTCCTGAGTCCCCTGTAGTACATCAGCAGGCCAACGAGCCCGGGGAACAACGCAAGAAGCACAAGGTTGCGTGCGACCTGCGGCCCCGCGAGACCTCCGGCGAAACTACCCAAAGGGTTGGGGACCGCGACGGCGGCCCACACGACAAGCAGCGGGAGCGCGACGAGGAAGCGGGCCCCGGTGAGCGTCTGGAAAGAGAGCCGCCCGCCGAGGTAGCGGCCCATCGCCGTAGAGGTGCCCCACAAAGCGGCCGCCCCGAGGGCGGCGAGCGCGAACTCCAGCCTGGCCCGCCCGACCTGCGTGAACGGCGCGAGGATGCCGCCGGGTTCCCCGAATAGGTCCCCGAAGGCGAGCAGGTAGGCGCCGAGCGCGGCGACGGCGAAGATCGGAAGGTACAATACGGTCAGCCTCTCGCCCAGCACCACGGCCGCAGCACCGATCGCGAAAAGAGGCTGCGTCTGTTGCAGCAGCAAGACCGTGTTCACCGAACCCCCGCCGGCCTCGAACGCCGCGAACAGCCCGCTTGTGAACAGTATGGTGGCGATCGCCGACCCCCCCCACCCGACAACGAGGAGGGCACCCCAGCGCCGCAGGTCCAACCTCGACACCTCCCGCCACCCGAGCACGACGGCCGGCACCGCGTACAGTGCCAGCACGAGATGTTCCCCGAGCACGAGCAACACGGGCGAAAAGGCGCTGCTCAAGGGGGCGCGCAACACGGTGTCGGTTCCCCACACCGCGGCCCCGAGCGCGACGAGCAGCACGCCAGCACCCGTAAAACCTCCCGCCACCCGACGGTCGATGGTGCGCGCCCCCGTGCCCAACTAAGCCACCAGCCGGCGCAACAGATCCATCACCAGAAAATCCCTCGCCTCCATCCGCCGCCCACTCCTTCTACAAGAAAGCCACAAGCTCGGCCCACGGTAATCGTGTATATGTACACAGTAACATTGACAATAATGTACGTCAACATGTAAGATGCCGTGAGAGGAGTTGGTACGGCGGATCTCGTGCGAGGCGTATCTTGGGCGCGATAGAGCGTGAAACGGTAGTAGAGGATTCGTCGCTGCGGCTCGTCGACGAGTTCGCCGCGTTCGGGCCTTTGTATCTGAAGTGGGTCAGGTCGCGGTTGCAAGACCGGGGGATGACCTACGCCAGGATGCGGTTGCTCGGGACCTTGCATTGCAAGGGACCCCAGATCATGAGCAGCATCAGCGACGAACTCGGCGTTACGAGACGCAACGTCACGGCGCTGGTCGACGCGCTGGAAGAAGAAGGCCTGGTAAGGCGCAAACCCCACCCCACGGACCGGCGGGCCACTGTCATAGAGATGACGGACCGGGGCGCGCTCACGATGGACCGGGCCTACGACGAGCACCGCA
>DATDKB010000479.1:0-3206 GCA_036520255.1 Rubrobacter sp.
GATATAGAAGAGCAGTGATGGGTGCGATAGCGGCCTTCAGTCCCCACCCAACCACCAACGAGGCACAGGACCTCTAGAGCACCATCTCGGATTCTCCTCCTCCCACTCTCCCCAGGGTATCCTCTCTCATACCTTCTCATATAACCCGACGAACCCGACAACGGCTACAGTATCCAGCGTAAGTAAGGAATTTGTTGTCGTCGGGTTCTAGTTGCTGACTCGACGATGCTCTCGATAAACCCGACGACGGACCATACTTCTCGTCGGGTAGCGGCGTCGGGTTATCAGGGAGATTCGACAAACCCGACGCCGCTAGTGGCCTCAAAGATCGCATAGGTACGGGACTCCTTGCTCTCCGCGTCGGGTTTGTCGGATCAGGTTGAAGGGGTAATGGCCTACGAAGTAGAGGAGCGCCCCTATTTAGAATAAGCCCGTAATTGACCGTCATGAGCGTCATCACTGTCATGATAGCTAGAAAACCCCTTATATAAGCGGTTGTTTCCATGACGCTCATGACGATGACATGACGGTCCTCAAACACGCCGTCAACTCACCGTCATGTAGAAAACCCCATAGGTATAGGGAAAAGTACCGCTCATGACGGCGATGATGATGAATTACAGAGGTTCTCTAACGGGAGTGTGCCTCTCCTTCCGGACATATCCCGACCCACTTCCATGCGCGCATCCACGTGACTTCATGACTCCAAGCAGAAGTACACTGACAATAGCGTAGAAAACGAGTTCTACCTGACATCGGCAAGCTTCTCGATCTCCCCCACCGCCCGATCCAGCTCCTCCACAACCGGCCTCGTTCTATCTGGTCTCCCCATGATCGGACTAGACCCGGCGATGTCGAAGACGCTGACGAGCGACCGATAGTACCAGAGGGTGCCATCCTTTCCACGCTTGAACCTAGACCACAGCTCATTTCGCATCCCACTTCAGCCCGGCAGACCCGACCCCCGCCATACGCGTTTACCGCGAGAGCTTCGAGCCTTCGAAGTACTTCGAGCGGCCCCTCGGCCATCCTCGCGGTCGCCGTCGTCTGCGGAGAGACCGACGAGCATGCAGAGAGGCTCGCCTCTTCCATAGAGCTGGCCTGGGTGCGCATGCGCAGCGGGAGCCCCGGGCCGCTGCCGAGCCCTCCCGGCGCTGCTCCTTTATCGCGCACCAGCGTGACGGCGGCGCGGGCGAGCACGCGAGTGTTGCGCACGGCGAGATCGAGCTGGTCGGCGGCAACGGCGTAGTAACCCAGGCGACCGAGGTGTCGCATGCGCGGCGGAGCATAGCGCGCTATGTGGTATCCACCGTCGAGTTCCTCCCGCAGCCGCGCCACAGGAGCATCTATGCGCCGTGCTTCGGAGCGCGCCCCTTCGGCCAGCTTCACGTCACCGCCGATGAGGGCGGCTGCCGAGTCCCTGAGGACAGTGGCAAGGTCTTCGAGGACGGGCCGGGCCGCCTGCTTGGCGCGTACGCTCGGATTGCTCGGAAATGTTGCGCTGACGGCCAGGGCCATGCCACCGCCTATGAGCGCTTCCAGGAACCTGTCGGGAGATACCCCGGAGGTCGTGGGATCAAGCCCGGCGACGAGCAGGGCTGAGACACCGGACTCGGTCCAGAACATGACCCCGCCCCGGATCAAGAGCGCGACGGACATCGCCAGGCCCACCATGAGGCCGGTCTGAAGAGGACCGCTACCTAAAGCGAGCATGATGAAGTCAGCGACCGCAAGGCCCACGGCGACCCCAAGGGTCCACTCCACGGCCCTCCGCAGCGTCTGACCGGCCACCGAGCCGATCGAGATCACAGCTGCTATCGCCGCCACGAAGGGCTGCTCATGCCCCAATATCAACGCCGCCGCAGACCAAGCCAGTGTAGCCGCAAGGGCCGTCTGTACGATCGGCCAAACGCCGGCACGAAACCGCCCGAGCGATCTCTCCGCCTCACGGCGAGCCACCGAAAACCCTCTCCTTTTCGCAACGGCTAGGGCACCAGAAATTGCCATCACACCTCCTCTCGAACTCGCTTACCTACGCTATATGCCGACGGCATCTACTAAGGACTAATCTAACACCTCTTATCCGCATACAAGGGGGTTCGATCAGACTCCGGGGCGTGTTATCAAACCGTTTCTAATCTGTTGCAAATGTTATCAAGCGGACTGAGGCGCCTGATGTTGGAGCTCCTCGGTGCCTCGAAGATCACACCGTCGGGCGGTATCTCACCCACCACGTCCGTTATCCGCGCTGAGGCATCTTCTGCATCGTATCCCGAGAATCACGCAGCACACGGCGTCTTAGCGGCGGCGCTCGGAATAAATGTTGCGCTGGATTGGTGTCAAATGGTATCGGCGAGGAGGACGAGCATAGCCGTTCGATACCTCGTCTTCGGCAAACTAGCTGGGCTTTACAGGCGAACGAGGGCAACCTCGCACGCCTCACCGGCGAGCCGGTCGGGGTCGTGGCGCAGCCCTGCCCCGGCATCGTCGGCGAGGAGCACGGCCTCGCGCAGCCGTACCCCGAATTTCCCAACCTCTTCCCGGTCCACCTCGACCGGCGCGGCTCCCTCGGCTTCGTAGCGGGCTACCAGGTCTTTTGGGAAGCCCCCGGAATGCACGAGCACGTCGGTTACTACAGGCCCTACGTGGTACGCGAGCGCTTTCAGATGGTCGGAGAGCGCAAGGCCGACGGTCTCACCCGGCTGGGTCATTACGTTCGCCGCGTAGACGACCGGCCCGGTGAAGCTCGCCAGCGCCTCCTTCACCCCGGCGCCTAGCAAAGCGGGGATGGTGCTGGTGAAGAGGCTACCAGGACTCAGGATGACCACATCCGACTTCTCTATGGCGGCGATCACGCCGGGCGGAGCTGCCGCGCCCGCGGGTTCTATCTCGACCCTCGCGACCGCCTTGCCGGCCTCGCGCACGACGGACTCGCCGCGGGTGACTGTCCCATCGGCATGCGTCACCATGAGGGTCAGGCTCTCGGTTGCAGCCGGGTAGACCCGGCCCTTTATCCTCAGGAAACGGGCTGCCTGCTCCACGCCCTCGCAGAAACCCCCGGCCAAGTCCGCAAGTGCTGCGATGATGAGGTTGCCCACGCTGTGGTCGGAGAGATCGCCTCCCCCCTCGAAGCGGTAGTTGAAGACCTCTGCGAGCTTCTTGCGCCCGGCCAGCGCTACCAGGCAGTTCCTCACGTCGCCCGGCGG
>DATDKB010000480.1:0-2231 GCA_036520255.1 Rubrobacter sp.
CGTAGAAGGGAAGTTCTCGGAAGTTCGCTTGCAGGATCCTGCATATAACGCTGCCTGAGGGCCGCGAAGATGGCTTCTGCGGCCGCTCGCGTGCCGCGAGTGAGGACTATATGTTGTGGTGGTGCATAAAGATCCGGAGACGCGAATAAGACCCGGGCCTTTCGGGTATCCGGACTTCCCAGAATCCGCCTTCCACGACGTTGGGTAAATAGAGGGGCGGGAAGTATCTCTATTCACCCAACGGGCTCTTAGGGACCGACGCTCCTGAAGAAGATGCTGGCGGGATCTACCCCCTGCGGCCGCGAGAAGAGGGGCGTGAAGTCGGTGCCTTCTCCGGCCACCTCATTCGCAAGGCCCTCGTAGTCGCCGACGAAGTATCCGCCCGCCTCCGGGGCTCGCTCCATGTTGAACGGGGCGTTGGTCAGCCGAACCTCGGCGCCGTACCGCGAGCCCTGCGAGCAGTCGCCCTTCTGCGAAGCGTGGCAGTGGACCATCCAGTAATCCGTCGGCAGCGTGTTCGCATTAGGCGTGTTGTTGCGGAAGTCGTAGTAGGTGACCGAAACGGTCCCGTCCTCCGCCACGTCAACTGCTGGGTTGAATGCCTGCTGGTTGCCGCTCGGGATGTTGGTGGGCGTGTTGTTGACCTTCTCGGCGGACGACCAGGTAAGGCCGCCGTCGGTCGAGGTCGAGAGCGCGACACTGTCGTGCCGGCCGTCGTCGAAGCGCTTGTCCTGCCAGACGGCGTAGAGTTGGCCGCTGTTCGGGTCGACCGCGATGTCGGGGATGATGTCGCCGGTGCGGACCGGGTCGCCGTCCTCCGGGTCGACCACGCCGGGGTCCACCATCCTCTCGAGTCGGATGGGGCCGGACCACGTCTCGCCCTTGTCCTCGGAGCGCACGACGGTCACGTTGAGGTCGGGGCCACCTCCTGGCCCGTGGGCGTTCCGGATGAGGTTGACGTTGTCCTCGAAGCGCATGTCGGACACGTCGAGTTCGGGGCCGCCTGACCCGGGGACGGCCCGGATGAGGGTGAAGATGTTGATGAGATCGCCCTGCGGACGCACCGCGATCTGATTGCCCAAGGTCTGCGCGAAGAAGCCCGGGTCGAAGATGACGCGCGCTTTCTCCCAGCTCGCCCCGCCGTTGGTGGTTCGCGTGAACAGCGTCGGCCCCCGGCCGACAGGACCGATCGCGGAGAGCCGGTCCCAGACCGCGTACACGAAGCTCGAGTCGTTGGGATCGGCGGTCATCGAGTTCTTGTCGTTAAGGCGATGGAGGTTATCGTCGCGGATGAGCGTGACCGGGTCGCTCCAAGTAAGCCCCCCGTCGGTGGACTTGCTGACGAGCATGGCATCCGGGTTGAAGCCGAAGGCCGTGTCGGGAGCATCATCGACTGATAAGCTCATCAGGTAGGCGTCGCCGTTGGGCGAGATCGTTACCCAGGGGTCGGAGGCGCGCTCGTAGCCGCCGCCGTTGGCCGGGGTGCCCCCGGTGCACAGCGAGTTCTTGGTCCGGCTGACGATCCGCCAGGAAGTACCGTTGTCGAGGCTGGCGCCCACGGCGTTGCCGCGCGAAGCACCGTTTGACCAGCGGTCCTGCTGCCACGCGCCGATGATGTTGTCCCCATTGGCGGGGTTGATGTCAACGAACGGTTCGACCTCGCTGTTGAGGAAGTTTTCTCCCGTCTGGCCCGCCAGACCGCAGTTCGACCCGGCGAACGGGCTCGTCCCCGACACCCGGACCAGAGAACCGGCCACGTACGAGCTCGCCCACGCGACCTGCGGGATGAGGAGCACAACCGCCGCGACGCACAGGGCCTTCATAAGCCAAAACCGGCTTCGCTTCACCGCCCACCTCCTTGCCCAAGGAGCCTTAGCACCGCGAAGCATCCGTTTCATGCCCTTCTGCTGCACCGCTGGCCTCCCTTTCTCCCATTGGTGGCTTGCTTAGCCGATCAGCCTACCTTCGGGCGATGAATCGGCGATGAATTTTGACAGCACGCGACACGATTTTCAAAGACCTCTTAATGAGGGCTTAGGGATGATAGTTGCGGTGAGCGAGGGCTGAGACGGCCATAGAGTTGGACCGGGGCTATGCAGCATCTCGTATCTGAACTTCCGAGAATTTCTCTTCTGAAACTGTCTGAAAAGGGGTTCGAGCAACGCTCCGAGCGTGAAGTTGGCCGGTGTTCCGGGGTCGAAACGGGCCGAACGGTGCTCCTTCGGTGCCTT
>DATDKB010000481.1:0-2642 GCA_036520255.1 Rubrobacter sp.
GCAGCTGCTTGGCGGCGCGCCGAGCCTCCTTGTGGGCACTATTGGCGGTGTAAAGCAACCTGTGGGAAAGCAGGTCTGAAGGAGGTGATGAGCATGTCATACCGGTCCGGGTTATTGATGTCACAACGCATTGACAGCCTCCACCCACCAGGAGAATCCAGTGAGCTGCCGAAGGTGACCAGGCTCCTCCCAGTAGGAGCAGACTTCGTCAGTACAGAGCTCTCCGAAGTTCGCTGCAGATGTTCGAGACAAGTGACCGTCCGCTCCAAACGAGCACTTCGGAGAAAGTATCGGACCGGATGACCGACGTCCGGCGTGGCCCGCAAGGAAACGAACTCGGAGACCTGGCGTATGAAGGAAGGAAGCGGCACGAACTTACGAAGCGAGGCCACGATGCATGACACCACCGCGCGAGAGGGCGCAGAGATAAAGAGCCGGGTTATAGAAGCCCTGGACTTGACCAAAAGCTACGGCCGGGGAGAGAGCAAGGTGGAAGCGGTCGCGGGCGTGAGCTTGAGCGTGGCCTCCGGCGAGTGGCTCTCCGTGGTGGGACCCTCCGGCTCCGGCAAGAGCACGCTAATGAATCTACTAGGCCTCCTCGATCGGCCGACATCCGGCTCCTACGCTCTGGGCGGACGAGAGGTGTCGAAACTCAAAGGCGGCGAGTTGGCCCGCGCGAGGAGGGAGCTCGTGGGCTTCGTGTTCCAGAGCTACAACCTGCTGCCTCGCCAGAGCGCCCGGGAGAACGTCGAGCTTCCGATGATCTACGCGGGCGTGGGCCGTAGGGAGCGCAAGAGGCGGGCCATGGGAGCCCTGGAGCGAGTCGAGCTCACCGACCGGGCCAGCCACAAGCCCTCAGAGCTCTCGGGTGGCCAGGCGCAGCGCGTCGCGATCGCGCGGGCACTGGCAAATGATCCCGCCCTGCTGCTCGCCGACGAGCCCACCGGCAACCTCGACTCCGTCTCGAGCGAGGGCATCATGGGCCTCTTCGAGGAACTAAACTCCTCGGGGACCACCCTGATCGTGGTCACCCACGACGCCAACGTCGCAACCCGCGCCGACCGGACCGTCGAGATGCGGGACGGCAGGGCCTTCACCGGCCGAGAGCCCGATAAACAGCGCGGACCAGGGGAAGAACTATGAGGCTTTTTCGTAATGCAGCGATGGGATTCTCTGCGCTCGCCGCAAACCCCTTCCGCACCGCCCTCGCGGCCCTGGGCATAGTCATCGGGGTCGCGTCGGTGGTAACCCTGACCTCGCTCGGCAACGGCGTCAGCAACAGCGTCTCCGCTCAGATAACGGACCTCGGACCCAACCTCATCACCGTCAGCCCCGGCGGCTCCTCCGAGGGCGGAGGACCGGAAGGCGGCCCCCTGGGGGGTGCCGTCTCGACCAGCACCCTCACCCCGCAGGACACCGAGACCGTGGCCGAGCTCCCCTCCGTGAGGGCCGCCTCCTCCAACGTCTCGACGGGCGGTCTGGTGGAGGGGCAGAGCGTCCAGCTCTCGGGGGTGGACCCTTCGTACGAGAATATCCGCACGGTGGACCTCGCTTCGGGCCGCTTCATCGAGGGCAACGGGGAGGTCGTGCTCTCGGCGTCGGACGCCAGGGACTTCCTCGACGCCTCGCCCGAAGGGGCCATCGGACAGACCATCACCATCGGGAGCTCCGTCGACGAGGGAGCCGGGACGGGCGCGGTCGACCCGGGCGGCAGCGCGAATGCCGACCAGGCGCAACCAAATCCGGGGGCGGCTCCTCGGAACCTGCCCGAGAACCTCGCCGAAGGGGGTTCTCGGGAGGCGGCGCAGAACGGCGTGCCCCAGAACGGCGCGGCGCAATCTGCGGCGAGGGGTGAGCGGGGCTCGAATCGGGGCGGCGCAGCTGATGCCGGCGAGGAGTACGAGGTCGTCGGCGTCGCGGCGGGTTCGCAGCAGGCGGGGATCGGTCCCGCACAGCCGGCCACTTCCTACATCTCGACGCAGGACGCGCTCGAGCTCTCGGGCTCGGAGACCGTCGGGCAGATACTGGCCTCCGCCACCAGCGCCGACTCCGTGGACGAGGCGAGGGCCGGGATCATCTCCGAGATCAGGGAAGCCCACGGGGGGCAGAGGGACTTCACGGTGGTCACCCAGGAGGAGCTCCTCTCCACGCTCACCCAGACGACCGCCCAGCTCAACATCTTCCTGGCGGGGATAGCAGGCATCTCGCTGCTGGTGGGCGGCATCGGCATCATGAACATCATGCTCGTCTCGGTGGTCGAGCGTACCCGCGAGATCGGGATCCGCAAAGCCGTCGGCGCGACCGACGCGGACGTCCTGTGGCAGTTCCTCTTCGAGGCGGTCCTGCTCTCCGTACTCGGAGGAGCGGTGGGCGTGGGCTTCGGCGTCGCGGCTTCCACGCTAATGCCGGCTCTGTTAGCGGACCTCCCCTCGGCGGTCTACGGCACGACCCAGATAGCGCTCGCCTTCGGGGTCGCGGCCCTGATCGGGGTCCTCTTCGGCAGCCTGCCCGCCTACCGCTCCGCCCGCCTCGCACCCGTGGAGGCGCTACGGAGGGAGTAAGGGAGCGTCCCGAGGCGGAGAGTCGTGTACCGGGGGAGCAGGGGTATGGGCCTGGGCCGTCCCGTAAGCCGGATTCTGCTC
>DATDKB010000482.1:0-3851 GCA_036520255.1 Rubrobacter sp.
TCAGAATTTCAGCAATCTAGCTTTTCGTGTGCTGATTGCTGGCGGCCTACCGTTCGTGCGACGCTGTCGAGAGCCCGAAGGGTTTGTTACTGGCGCTCTATGAACTCGATCCGGTAGCCGTCGGGGTCCTTAACGAAGAAAATCCTGCTCGCGCTGCCCATGGCGTGCGGCTTGCTCTCGAAATCCACGCCGCCTGCTTCCTCAAGCCTATCTGCCAGAGCGTCAAGGTCTTCAACGGCGAACGCGACGTGACTGTAGCCGGTCCCGAGGTTGTAGGGCTCGTCCTGGTCGTGGTTTAGGGTGAGCTCTAGCCGGGGCTCGGGGTCGCCGGGCACGGCAAAGAAGGCGTTGGTCGCGTCGTCGCCGACAGGCGTCTTGCGGGTGAGCTCCAGCCCAAGCTTGTTCGTGTAGAAATCTATGCTCCGGTCGAGATCCAGGACCCTGTAGCAGGTGTGCACATACCGCATAGATCGCTCCCTTCGGTCGCTTGGCGCTTCAGCATATCATCTCCCTTTCCTGCTCAAGAGCTGAAAGCGAGGCCGCGGGCCGAAGCATGCTGACAAGGCGCCCTAAAAGTGCCGTGCTGACAAGCGGAGCCCGCAAGGGCGTAGCGTGCCGACAAGCTGATAAGCTTGTCGCATGGAGACGCGGGACTTGCCCGACAGTCCGGCCCGCAGGGTGGGCAGGATTGCCCGTGTCGGGGCGCTCTATGGGTTCGGGTTCGTGTTCGGGCGCCGTCTGTTGCCCAGGCACCGCAGGGATGAACCGGAGAGGGTAGGCACAAGGCTACGCCTCTCCCTCCAAGAGCTGGGCCCGACGTTCGCAGAGCTAGGACGTTTTCTGGCCATGAGACGGGACCTGATCCCACCCGACATCACCGCTGAGTTGGCGCGCGCGAGGGTCCTCGCGAAGCCTATCGCCTTCGCCGAGACGAGGGCCTACGTGGAGAGGGAACTCGGCAACACGCTGGAACGACTGTTCCTCAAGTTCGAGGAGATACCAACCAGGGTCGGCCAGTTCACCCAGTCTCACCGGGCCGTGCTGCCTGGGGGGCGGCCCGCTCTCGTTGTCATGAACCGGACCGGCGTGCGCAGGGACCTCCTAGCGATGCGCCCCGTCGCCGACCTGACGCGCCGGCGGCTCGGCGACGGGTTGCCGCTCGACCCCTCCGCGACCGTGGCCGAGTTCACCGCCCACGTCAACCAGCGCCGCGACATGTTTTTCGCAGCCCAGATCTCCCACCGCCTGCAGGACATGGAAAGTTTTCGGCTGCTGGTCCCGGACGTCTACAGAGACTACTCGACGGGCCGCTGCGTGACTTTCGCGGCACCCGCGAACTACGCGCCCCTGGAAGAAACGCACTACCTGGAGATCTCCGAGGCGCTCATCCGGCTCGCGCTGACCGAAGGCGTACTCCTGGCCGATCCCGTCTCGGTACGGTTCGCGCTCGACGGCCAGACGGGAAAGCTCTGGCTCGCCGACCCGACGGAGGCGTTCAGCCTGGACCCGGAGAGGCTGCGTGGCGTGGCCGAGATCCTCACCGCGGTGCGGCGCGGCGACGTGGACGGCGCGGTTCGCGCGCTTCCGCTGGCGGGCAGCTTCGTACCCCATGATAACGCGGCCCTCAGGCGCGAACTGCGCGAGACTCTGGGCTCGTTAGGCGGACCCCTCTGGCACGAACACTCCCTCCAGGAGGTCAGGGACTCGAGCCTGGAAGCGATCCGCAGGGGTGGCGCGCGGCTGCACGTCGAGGTCGCCCAGATGGCCGATTTCCTGGTTGAGGCGGAAGGGCTCGGAGGCCAACAGCAAACCCAGATTGCGACGGCGGCGGAGGCCTCCGAGGATCTGATCTCCCGCTACCGGAACCCCGCCTACGTCGCCGGCCGTCTGGCGCGCACGCTCGCCCAACCAGACACCTTCGCGGATTACCCGCGCCAGGTCCACGCGCTCCTGGACGAGATCAAAGACGGAGAGATCGAGGTCCGTTTCAGGCACGCTGGGCTCGACGAGCTGATATCCAAGGTGGACATACTCGCCAACCGCCTGGTCTTCGCCTTCCTCATAGCCGCCCTCATCATAGGTTCGTCGATGCTGGGCATCTTCCTCAAAGAAGGCAGCAAGTTCCTGGGCGTGAGCATTTTCGGCCTGATCGGCTTCGTCTTCGCCGCCATCCTGGGCCTCCTCCTCCTAATCGGAATCATCCGCTCAGGTCGACTGTGACACGCCGCTTGAAGCGGCGTGTCAGCACGCTCCAACCTGCGGCCTACGCTTCCAGCACTTCAGCTTGTCAGCCGGGGCGCCCGCAGCGCCGCCCGCCGATACCACAAGACGCGCCTCACGGTGGGCTTTCTCTAGATAGTTAGCCGGCTAACTATTAGACAACGAAGGCTGAAATACTAATAACAGCCGCCGTTGTGTTTTGTCGGGAACTCAGGTGGGCAGCCGCCGTCGGGCATCAGCGGCATGGGGCCGCTGGTCGGGCCGCCGGCGTCGAGCAGGTTACGGTCCCCCTGTGGCCTTGGTTTGGGCGAAGGGGGCGGGCTGCTCGGCGATGTACTTTCTGGTGAGGCGGTGCTTGAGGAAGGACTGCTCGGCGAGGTGCTGTTGGTGGTGCTCGTACCGTTGTTCCCGATGTCATCGGCACCGTAGTCGTTCTCCTCGTCGCAGGCCCGACCGTTGCCGTCGGAATCGAGGTTGTTAGGGTCACTGGGGTCGCGCTCCAGCTCGGCCTGGGCCGCCTGCTGGGAGCCGAAGCTGTCGCAGTCGTACTGATCGGCCTGCGCCGCGGCGGGCTTGCTTGGGTGGACGAGTTGCTCGTAGGTGACGCGTGAGACTAGACCGGCAAGGATCACCAGCCCAATTACCAGCAGCCTCGACGTTGTGGTTCCCATCCTGCGGCGTATTGTACGACGTCGCATGTGTAAATGGGTACCCTCGGGCCGGGAGAAGCAGGCGGTGTTTCGTCCCGAACCCTGGTGCCTGATGTTCGCCGGTAGCGTGGGCTTCGAACGTCTGTAGAATGCCGTTTGACGGAAGCGTGGTAGGGTGTAACGAACCTCTGGAGGCGGGAAAGCATGGAAGAGCAGATGCGCAGTGAGATCCTGAAGACCATTCCTTACGGTTTCTACATCACGGGGGTCGTGGGGTCAGACGGTGAGGCCAACGGGTTCACCACCTGCTGGGTCTCACAGGTCTCCTTCGAGCCGCAGCAGGTCGTCCTCGCCGTCCGCAAGGACCAGCACACGCACGACCTGATCGAAGACGGCGGTGTGTTCTCCTTGAACTTCCTCGACACCGAACAGGAGGACCTGGCCCGCCAGTTCACCCAGCCCCTCCAACCCGAAAACGGCACCCTCGGCGGCTCCCCATACTCCACCGGAGAGACGGGCGCCCCACTCTTCACCGAGGCGTTCGCCCACCTGGAGTGCAGGGTGGTAGACAAGATGGAGGCCGGCGACCATTCGGTCTACCTCGGGGAGGTCGTCGCCGCCGGACTCGAGCGCCCCGCCAACATCCTCACCGATCTCGATACGACCATGGACTACGGGGGCGATAGCCACCCGATAAGGTTTCAGGCTAAAGGATTTTACGCGACCCGCGCTGGGGGCCTCGGTGGTCGGCGAGGGGGGCGCTTCGCGGAGCGCCCCTAAGGGGTTGTCGGAGGACCAGGCGACTGCTGTGGATTCGTCGACGCTGGCCATCGCCCGCTGCCGGAGGCGTTAACGTCTCGACAGACCAGGCGCGCGATCTGAAACCTGATGCCTTCAGCTAAAGCTTCCGCCGTTGTCGTCGAAAAACTAGAGCGACCCAGACGACTACAGAGGTGTGCAGAGCGCATTGTTTTCCTTTTT
>DATDKB010000483.1:0-13438 GCA_036520255.1 Rubrobacter sp.
GCCGCTGATCTTTCTCGGCGGCAGCTTCTACTCGGTGAGCATGCTGCCGCCGCTCTGGCAGAAGATCACGCTCTTCAACCCCGTCGTCTACCTTATAAGCGGCTTCCGCTGGAGCTTCTACGGGTTCGCGGACGTGAAGGTCGGGGTAAGCCTCGGAATGACTATCCTGTTCCTGGTCCTGTGCGTGACGGCGGTGTGGTGGATCTTCAAGACGGGCTACCGGCTAAAGGCGTAATACAGGTCCGGGCAAAAGGCAACGCTACGGCAGGTCCACCAACGCGTGCGCCTACGTCTTGTGCTACCCATGGATTCCCGCTTCCGCGGGAATAATGACGGGGGTGTGGGGCGGGAACGGCGGATGGGAGGGCTCGGCGTGTGCCCACAGCCCGAAAGCACCCGTCCAGACAGACTCGGTATAGAAGGGTAAATGTGGGGGCGGTTCGCGAACCGTCCTTGCTGTTCACGCAGCCACAAAGATCTCACGCTGTATGCCTAGCATACGGCGGTACGTTCCCTGTCTGGCCTCTAGTTCCGCGTGCGTGCCGCGCTCGACGATGTGGCCACTTTCGAGGACCAGGATCTCATCCATCTGTTGCATGCGCACGAGCCTGTGGGTGATGACGAGCGTGGCGCGGTCCTGCATCGAACGGTAGACGGCGTCGAGGAGCTCGCGTTCCGTTGAGGGGTCGAGGTTCGCGGTCGGCTCGTCGAGCACGAGGAGCGGCGCATCTTTCAGGAGCGCCCTGGCGACGGCGAGGCGCTGCCGCGCGCCACCCGAGAGCCTGAGCCCCTGCTCGCCGAGCGGGCTCTCGAGGCCATGGGGCAAGCGTTGCACGAGTTCGTCGAGCTGGGCCTGCACCAGCACGTTTCGCAGGTCGTCGTCGGTGGCCTCGGGTCTGGCCAGGAGCAGGTTGGCGAGCAGGGTATCGTTGAAGACGTGGGTATCCTGGGAGACGACCCCGATCAGGCCCCGCACGTCATCCTGGGCGTACTCGCGGACGTCGCGGCCTCCGAAAGAGATCTCTCCCGACGTCGGGTCCCAGAAGCGTAAGACGAGGCCGGCGAGCGTGCTCTTGCCCGCTCCGCTGGGGCCGACCACGGCCACCCGTTTGCCCCGCTCCAGGGTGAACGAGACGTCTCCGAGGGCGAACCGGTTCCCGTTTTCGTAGCGGAAGCCCACGCCTTTGAACTCGAGCTTGTGGTCCCGGGGTATGGGGAGTGGCGCCGCGGGGTCTTTCACCTCGGGTTCGGCGTCTACGATCTCGAAGAGGCGTTCCCCCGCGCCGGTAGACCGGCCGAGGAACTGGAAGGCGGTGCCGAGCGGCTGCACGGCTTCGAAGCTGCCGAGTACGACGAGCGCGAGGAAGGCGAGGTAAACGCCCCGCACCTCTCCCCCCGAGACCAGTGGGATCGCAAGCACCAGCACCGAGAGCATGGCGAGGTTCATCAGGAGGTCGCCGAGGGCGTCTTGCAGGCCCGTAATGAAGGCCATCTTCCCCTGAAGGCGGCCCAGCCTGCGGTTCAACGTGGAGATGTCGCGTTCGTGATCCCGCTCCGCGCCGAAGGCGAGCAGGTCCTGCGCGCCCTGAACGCCGTCAACGATCCTGGCGTTCAGCTCGCCCCGCAACTCCAACTGCTTC
Source organism: Rubrobacter sp. (assembly GCA_036520255.1). Lineage (GTDB taxonomy): Bacteria > Actinomycetota > Rubrobacteria > Rubrobacterales > Rubrobacteraceae > Rubrobacter_D. Next base: position 1,641 of record DATDKB010000483.1, read on the forward strand.
CGCCCGAGCCCGCGCACCAACCTCCTGGCCAGAAGCGGCACCCCGACGCCCACGGCCAGCAGAAACCCGAGGGCGGCGAAGGCAAGCGGCGGGCCGAAGGGGTAGAGCAGCATGAAGGTCAGAAGCGAGGTTACGGAGGCAACGGCGACGGGAGCTACTATCCGCAGGTAGACGTTCTGCAGTTCTTCGACGTCCCCGACGATGCGGGAGAGGAGGTCGCCTGTGCGGTAGCGCAGAAGGCGGGCCGGGGCGAGTGGTTCGAGGCGGGTGTAGAACCACGCTCTGAAGTCCGCGAGCAGCTTGAAGGTCAGGTCGTGGGAGACGAGGCGCTCGGCGTAGCGGGCGCCCGCCCTGAAGACGCCGAAGAGGCGGACCAGGTAGATCGGAATTACCAGCCCGCCAAGGAAAGCGACCAGCGCGGAGGCGGAGATCACGTACGCCGCCGTGGCGAGCAGCCCGACATTGCTCACCACCGTGGCAACACCGAGCAAAATCGCCAGCATCACACGAGGAACGTGGGGTTTCAGGAAGCCGGTGAGCCGCAGGAAGGTTTTCACGCGGGCACGCGTCCGTAGGCGTTCACGAGGCTAGCGTAGAGGCCATCGTCTTGGATCAGTTCCCGGTGCGTGCCCGTCTCGGCCAGCCGGCCCCTGTCCAGAACGGCGATCCTGTCCGCCCCGTAGACGGTGTTCAGGCGGTGGGCGACCACGAGCACCGTGCGGCCAGCGGCCAGACGCTCCAGCGCGGCCCGGATCAGGCGCTCGCTCTCGGGGTCGAGGCCGGAGGTCGGCTCGTCCATGAGGAGCACGGGCGCGTCTTTGAGGAAGGCGCGGGCTATGGCTATCCGCTGCGCCTCTCCCCCACTCAGCCGCGCCCCGCGCTCCCCGATGGCGGTCGCGTAGCCGTCGGGAAGCTGCCTGATGAACCCGGCGGCCCCGGCGAGCTCGGCGGCCCTCTCGATCTCCTCCTGGCTCGCGCCTGGACGCGACAGGCGTATGTTATCGTATACGCTACCGTGGAAGAGGTACGGCCTCTGGGGCACGAGCGCGAGGTTCTCCCGCCAGACCCTTGCGGGCAGGTCCGTGACCTCCACACCGTTAGCGCGGGTCGTGCCCGTTTCGGGATCGACGAAGCGCATCAGCAGATTGACCAGCGTACTCTTGCCCGAGCCGCTGCGCCCTACGAGCGCGGTCCTGGTGCCAGCCGGCAGAACGAGCGAGATATCCCTGAGCGCGGCCTCCTCGCTGCCCGGATACGTGTATCCCACGCCAGAGAGCTCGATAGAGATCCGGTCGGAGGTGAGATTCAGGGTTCCTGAACCCTGTCGAACGCGTGCAGGAGTAGATAGGATCTCGAAGATGCGGTCCGCGGCGGCGCTTCCTTCCATCCCGGCGTGGTGGTGGGCGCCGAGTTCGCGCAGCGGTTTGTAGAACTCGGGCGTGAGGAGCAGCACGAGGAACGCCACCTCGAAGGGCATGTTACCGGAGATCACACGCACCCCCAGCGTAACGGCGATGAGGCCTATCGCGGCCGCGGTCATGAACTCGAGAACGAACCCCGAGAGAAAAGCGTAGCGCAACACCTTCATCGTGCGTTTCCTGAACTCCTCGCTAGCCGCCGCGACCCTCTCTCCCTCCTCGGCGCTGCGGCCGAAAACCTTGAGGGTTGTGAGGCCCTGCATGGCGTCGAGGAAACTGGCCCCCATACGCGCGAGCGCCCTCCACTGGCGCCTGGTGTGCTCCTCGGCGTAGCTACCGACGAGGATCATAAGAACCGGGATCACCGGCGCCGTAACCAGAAGCAACACGGCGCTCGAAAGGTCCAGCGGCAAGACGTACCCGGCTATCATCAACGGCACGAGCACGCTGAGAAATACCTGCGGCAGGTAACGCCCGACGTAAGCGTCGAGCTTCTCGATCCCCTCCGTCATCGTCGTCGAAAGCTCGCCGGTCCGCTCCCCTACCGTATACGACGGACCCAATCGCAAGACGTGCGCAAACAACCGATCCCTGAGTTCCGACTTCACCCGCACAGTCCCCCGCTGGGCCGCGACCTCCCGGCCCCACACCAGCCCAGAGCGCAACAAGGAAGCGCCGAGCAATAGCAGAAGCAGCCCGCGAACCTTCACAATTCCGGCGTTCCGCAAGAACAACCCATCCACGACGCTGCTAAGGGCGACGAGCTGCACGATCGTCGCCGCAGCGGCCAGGAGCCCGAGCGCCACCGTCAGCCCCACAGAGACCCGTGCCGACCTTACCTCCCGAACGAGCTCCCTATTCACACCATATCCGGGTGGGCAAGGACTTCACGCAGGAGTCCATCAACGAACACAGACCTCGTGGAAGCACCCTATCCCGCTTCCGTGGGAATGACGGGTGGTGGGAGTCCGGGCATGCTCGTAGAGAACGAACGTGGTCTCGTCGGAAAGGGTTCCCACATATCGGTTCCAGTGAGAGCAGGACCAAGAAAGCTGACGGCTGATAGCTGACCGCTGACAGCCCTAATAGCCTTCGTCTTCCAGGCTCACCTTGCCGCGGAACAGACGATAGATCACGACAAAGTACACGGCGGCGAGGACCATCCCGATGCTCCACCACACAAGGCCTACCGCCATGCCGTACTGGGAGGCGGAGGCGTTGTAAATGGTGAGGCTGTTGGCCGGGTCGACGGCGGGAAGGACCTTCGGGTAGACGCCGAAGACGGTGCTGGTCAGCATCCCGATTATGTAGGCGCCAGAAGAGAGAAACGCCCCCCTGTCGTCGTCTCTGAGGTTGAAGAGGAGCATGCCGACGAGCCCACCGATGGCTATGAGAGGAAGCACGTACCCGTAGGGACGCTCGTTGAAGCTTTCGAGCATCCAGGGGCTCACCCAGAAGGTGAAAGCGGTGGCGAGCACGGTTAGGGCTGCGGTCGCATACGTGAAGCGGCGTGAGATCTTGCGCGATCGGGCGTTCAGGTCACCGTCGGTCTTGAGGGCGATAAAGTTCGAGCCGTGCACGATGAGCGTCGCAAGCGCTAGAAGCCCGATCAGAACCGTGTAAGGATCGAGGATGCCGGGGGTATCCGAGAAGGGATTGAAGTCGGTCCAGAGCGGCTGGAAGAAGTATCCGTCCGCGTCCAGCGGGACGCCGCGCACGACGTTGCCGAGGGCGGCGCCGAAAAATATGGTCAGGAGTGAGCTGCCGAGGAAAAACACGGCGTCCCAGAAAGAGGTCCACATGGGGTCGCCTATGTGCCCGCGCAGCTCGATAGAGATGCCACGGAGCATGAGCAGCCAGAGCACGATGATGAGCGGCAGGTAGAACCCAGAGAAGCTAGAAGCGTAGAGCACCGGGAAGGCGAAGAACAGGGTGCCGCCGCCCGCGATCAACCACACCTCGTTCCCGTCCCACACGGGCCCGATGGCGCGGAAGATCGTGCGCCGCTCCCTGTCTTCCCTCGCGGCGATGAGGTGTATCGCCCCGGCCCCGAGGTCGAAGCCGTCCAGGAGAACGTACATGGCTATCATCAAGGCGACAAAGATGAACCAGATCGTCTCCACCGTTCCTCCCTTCTAGGCCGTAAGGCCTTCGGTTGCCTCAAGCGTTTCCTGCTCTCCTTCGGGCCCGTGGGCGACCTCGCGCACCATGAGCACGATGTAGAGCAGGCCCATGACCAAATACATCCCCGCAAAACCTATGAGCGTGAAGAGCACGCTGCCCGATGAGACGAGCGGGGAGACGCCCTCGGAGGTCCTGAAGAGGCCGTAGGCGAGCCAGGGCTGCCGCCCGAGCTCGGCGGTTAACCATCCCGCGGTGTTCGCGATGAAGGGGAAGGGCATAGCGAGCATGAGGATCCAGAGCATCCACCTCGCGCGGTACAAAAGACCCCGCCACAGCAGGAACGCCGCCAAGACCATGATGGCTATAAAGATCGTCCCGAGGCCGACCATGACGTGGTAGCTGTAGTAGAGGAGCGGTATGTTATCGGGCCAGTTTTTCTCCGGGAAGGCGTCGAGGCCCTTCACTTCGGCGTTCCAGTTCTGGTAGACGAGGATGCTGAGCGCCCGCGGGATGACAATGGGGTTCTCTATGGTCTTGTTCTCTATGTCTGGCTGGCCGATGAGGACTATTCCGGCCTGCGTCTCGGACCGGAAGAGACCCTCCATCGCGGCGAGCGAGACCGGCTGGTGTTTGGCGACCTGGTCGCTCGAGAAGTGGCCGCTCGGGAAGAGCATCCAGAGGCTTGCGATCAACCCCGCCGTAACCCCGACCTTGAGGAAGAGCCGCCCGTACTCCTCGTGCCTCTGTCCCAGCACGTAAAAGGCCCCGAGGCCGGCCATCACGAAGGCCCCGCACACCACGGCCCCACCCATGTTGTGTGCGTACTGCGCGAAGGTCCACGAGTTGAGGAGAACGGCCCAGTAATTGTTCAACTCGATGTTGCCGTTCTCGAGCGTCTTGTAGCCGACGGGGTGCTGAACCCAGGCGTTAGTGGTGATGATGAAGTAGCCCGACGCCCAGGTGCCGAGAAAGACCATGAGGGAGGAGAACCAGTGCACCCGCTGCCCGAAGCGCTGCTCCCCAAAGAGGAACAAGCCAACGAACGCCGACTCCAAAAAGAACGCGAAGGCGCCCTCCATCGCCAGGGTCTGGGCGATGATGTCCCCGGCGAAGCGGGAAAAGGCGGCCCAATTGGTCCCGAACTGAAACTCCAGGGGTATGCCAGTGACGACCCCCATCACGAAGGTGACCGCGAAGATCTTGGCCCAGAACCGCGCCGACTTGTTGTAGAGTTCGTTGCCGTTGCGCATGTAGAAGCTCTTGAGGACGAAGATGAGCAGCGCGAGCCCCATCGTGAGCATCGGGAACAGGTAATGGTAGGTCACGGTGAACGCGAACTGCAGACGGGACACCACCAACGCGTCTTCCAAAACCTACCCCCTGGACACTGTGTTCGCTTTCACGCCATGATAACGTCTCATCCTCCCGCACGCGTCCCAATCGCCAGGACCAACACGGCCGTACTGGCCAGCAGGTTCAGATAGGAGACCCGCAAGGAGACCTTCTGCAACGAGCGGCGCCGCCCGGCGAGGGTTCTGGCCTCCTCGCTACCCGACTCCCGCTCGTCCCGCGCCAACTTGGCGAGAAGCCGCCCGAAGTACGCGCCGTGCACGGCGGCGAGGCCGAAGATCAGGAGGAGCAACGCGTACTCCGCGTAGAACCTCGCCCCGAAACCCCTGAAGGCCCCATCCAGAACGGCGAAGAGCGCGAACAGGACGAGGTTCACGCTCCCAACCCTGGCGTATTGCCTCCCTACCGCCGAGCGTACCGCGACGCGCTCGGCCTCGGACCACTCCATCGCCCCGAACGCCGGCGAGACGACGGCCGTCGTGAACACCAGCCCCCCGAGCCAGACGCCAGCCAGCACGACGTGCGCAACGTGGAAGATCCCACCCAGCAATACCTGCCTCCCAACTATTACCGATCCGGTGCCATTATATGCGCGTGCCCGACGGGCGCGAAGCCCTACCACGCACGTCCCGACTCTAGCGGTGGGAGAAAGGTCCGGCCTGAACAGTTTTGCCCAATTTGCTGACGAGCATTGACCAGATCTTCTAGCGCTCAGCGACGGACCTTTTTACTTTTTCTATAGCCTGTAAGTAGATTCTCTTCGGGGATGGGTGATGAAGGCATGGCCCGAAAGTCCGGGAAATTGGCCGGGGTTATGCGGAAGGCCGCGTGGAGGTGCCAGAGCGTCAGGGCGACGACCGCGAGCGCGGCGCCCAGGACGGCGAGTTCTGGCGGAGCGTGGTTGCGCAAGGTTTCGGCCGCGAGAATCAGGCCTGCTATGAGGGCGACCACCAGCGAGATGCCGCGGTGGAAGCGTCCCGCCTCCGAGTGGGGCCAGGGGTCCATGGCTCGCACGACCTCGCGTCCGTGTTCGGAATCGGTGCAGTCGTCCTTGACGGGGCAGTGATTGCAGATCTGGGACCGCGCGCGGTAGCGGACGAGGCGCAGCTCATGGTCGGTTTCGGTGCGGGTGAGAATCTGATCCTCGGGGCAGATCCACGCGTCGTGCGTGGGATGATACGTAAACCCGGCGGTGCGGTAGCGCTCCGAGCGAGCGTGCGAGCGGCGGGCCATGAGGTCCACTCCTAGGGCGAGGCCGAGCAGGAAGGCGGCGTATCCGGTAGCAAGGAAAACCTCGACGTGTACGCCCACTGTCCTAACGCCCCCTCGGTTCGGCGGGCTCCGGCTCGCTGATCTCGGTGAACAGGATGTCCTCCGGCTCCTCCATCGTCACATGCGGGACCGTGTAGCGCACGCCGAGGTAGCAGAGGTACAGGAGCGGCAGAACTCCCCCGACGATGAAGACGACGTCTCCAGGCAGCCGCATCCATTCTATTAGAGCGTTGGTGGGGTTGGTTACGTACTCCAGGCTGCGGGCCTCGAAGTACCCCGCGTTGACGGACTCGTAGAGCTGCAGGATTCCCAGGGGAAAGAGGGTGGCGAAGATTTGCCACGCCAACCCGACGTTGAGCGCCCAGAAGCTGATCCTGGCCGCCCTCTCGGACCAGCGCTCCTCAGGGATCAGATATCGCAGGCAGAAGAGGGCGAAACCGGCCGCGAGCATCCCGTAGACGCCCATCATCGCCCCGTGGGCGTGCGCCGTGGTCAGGGCTGTCCCTATCTCGTAGTAGGAGACTATGGGCAGGTTGACGAGGAAGCCGAGGATGCCAGCGCCGAGGAAGTTCCAGAAGCCGACAGCCACAAGGAACATGACAGCCCAGCGGTGCGGGAACGGCGTACGCGAGCGCGACTCCTGCTGCGCCCCGAGCTGCAGGAAGCTCCACGCCTCGAAGGTCAGGAAGGTGAGCGGGAGGACCTCCGCCGCCGAAAAGAACGCGCCGAGGGCCATCGCCGAGGCCGGCGTCCCCGAGAAGTAGAGGTGGTGCAGCGTTCCGACCACACCGCCTACAGAGTAAAGCACGATGTCGAGGAAGATCACCGTGAGCGCCACCCTCTCGGAGATTACGCCCAGCAGCACGAAGACATAGGCGACCATGACGGTTGTGAACAGTTCCAGGAAGTCTTCCACCCAGAGATGGACGACCATGAAGCGCCAGTAGTCTGCGGTGGGGAAGCTCGCGCCGGGCCGCGCGAGCAATCCAACCGCGTAGAAGGCGGGGATGGCCAAAGCCGCGAGGAAGAACATCCACGGCATGTTGCCCACGCGTTCCCTTCTGAGACGACCGCGCATCACCCGGAAGAGCATGGCTACCCAGAAGAAGAGCCCGATCGAAAGCAGTATCTGCCAGAAGCGCCCGAGGTCAAGGTACTCGTACCCCTGGTCGCCGAACCAAGCCCACTGGCTTCCCATCCAGCCGTGAATACCCGCGAGCTCGCCGATGAGACTACCAAAGACCACTATCGTCAGGGCGCCGAGCAGCCCATAGGCCAGCCACTTCTGTCCCCGAGGCTCGCGGCCGGCGATCATTGGAGCGAGGAAGATACCGGCCGCCAGAAACGAGGTGGCCGTCCAGAGGATCGAAAGCTGCACGTGCCAGGTCCGCACCACATTGTAGGGCAAAAACCGCGCCAGGTCGAACCCGAAGAAACTCGCCACGTCGGCCCTGTAATGCTCGGAGGCGGCCCCGACGAGCGTCTGGACGAGGAAGAGGGCGGCCATGACGAAAAAGAACCAGGCGCACACCCGCTGGGACGGCGTGAGCGCCACATCACCCGGGGAGCGGAACGAGAGGCTCTGCTGGTCCCGGCCTTGCCAGCCGAGGAAGCTCCAACGTCCGGCCGCCCCGAAAAGGAGCCCGAGGCCGCCGAGCAAGGCGATAAGGGACAAGACGCTCCACACGAGCGTGTTCGCGGTCGCCTCGTTCTCGACCAGCCGCTCAGGGGGCCAGTTGTTGGTGTAAGAGTAGTCTTTTCCCGGGCGCTCCGCCGCAGCAGCCCAAGCCGACCAGCCAAAGAAGGCCGTGAGATCCTTGATCTCCTCGGGGGCGGTGATCGCCTCGGGACGCAGGCCGTACTTCGTGGTGGGTTCGCCGAAGAACCGCCCGTAGTGGTCGCGGACCTCCCCGAAGGCGGCGGCCTGGGCACCGGTGAACCGGAGCGTCCGCGTCCGTGGTTCGTACCGATTCTCTTTGAAGTCCCGCACGGTCTGCGCCGTGGACCGATCCGACCCCTCCTCCTTGTAGCTCTCGCGAACAGCGAGGGCGGAGCGGCGCAGGTAGTCGGCGGTGTAGTCAGGACCTAGGTACCCGCCGTGCCCGAAGACCGAACCGTACTGCATCAGCCCGTTCTTCAAGAACACCTTCTGGCCGTCCCTGACGTTCTCCCCGGTGAACACGACGTGGCCCGCGGGATCCACAACCCTCTCAGGAATCGGCGGCTGCCCGCTGTAGGTCTTGTAACCTATCAGCCCCAACAAGAAAAACCCGAAGACGAACGTCAGCACCACCGCCTGAACCCAGCCTTTCGAGACCAACAACTCCCGCCGCCCAGTTCCTCCCGCCACCAGCCACCCCCGGAGATCCCGGTGGGACACGACGCCCACCTTAAATATCACCTATTTGGTAATATAACTTCGACCGCGATCGTCACGCAAGGTCTTTTTTCGGGTGTCCTTCGGGGAGAGCTCAGGCGGGAGCGTTAGGATTGGGGGGTAGCCGGACGAGAGGGTTATGTTCGATAAACTCGTCGAGGGTCTGGTCGCCGAGGTATTCGAGGATGGCCTGTTGGCCTCTCTCCCAGGCCGCGTGCAGTGCGCAGGGGGTGTCTTCTCCGCAGGCACGATTGTGCATGATGCAGCGGGTAACGCCGAAGGGGCCCTCGGCCGCCTCGACGGCGTCGCGGAGGGTGATCTGCGCGGCGGGGCGCGCGAGGCGAGAGCCGCCACCGCGGCCCTGGCCACTCTCGACCAGCCCGGCGCGGGAGAGGTCGGCCAGGATGCGAGCGAGCAGCCGGCGCGGGATGCGGGCCTCGGCAGAGATGCTTTCAGCCGTCGCCTGCTCCCCCAACTGGGCGAGGTAGACCAGAGCCCGCAAAGCGTACCGTCCCTCGCTACTCAACTCCAATCGCAAACCAAGACCCCCTAAGAAGGCTCCGTTACCGTACATTTTCTACCAGACCCCGTCCCGGTCCGCGCGCTAGATAATGGTGTTCAAACATTACTGTTCTTGTAATAATCAATGTCGGTGTTCGGCGACGAAGGAGGCTGTATGACGTTCAGGCAACGCCCAGTGGACGATAATTCCTCGAGCGGGCGACGCCCGGGGTCCGATCGCTCGTTACATGGTCCGCTTCAGAGCTTCGATCTCGAGGCCGAGGTCTCGCGCCTGCGCGAGGAGAAAGAATGGCAGGAAGGGCGGCGCAACGCTATCACCTTACGCAAGGGAGAAGGCCTCAGCATCGTATTGCTGGTGATGAAGGCAGGTGACAGGCTCGATGAGCATTTCGCACCGGGCCCCATCTCGTTGAGCATCCGGGAGGGACGCATACGCTTTACGGTGATGGACGAGGCCGTAGAGGTCGGAACGGAGACGATGCTCACGTGCGACGCGGGAGTTCACCATTCGGTGGAAGCGCTGAGCGACGCCGTCTGTTTGCTACACGTCACGGCGGGAGACACCGCACGCGGTTCTGGATAGGGACTGTGTGCGGGAGGTTTCGGTGAACCTCGGCGAGATCGCCGCTTCGGCCGACGGGAGAACGGGAGTGATCTGGACCCTCGAAGGGAGCGGAGATCTCAACGCCAACCTGGTGCGCTTCGAGGCAGGCGGAGGCGTCGGGGAGCACGTAAACGACGGGGTGGACGTGCTAATCGTCGGCGTCTCGGGTTCGGGCTCGGTCAGAATAAATGGAGAAGAGCATCCCGTATCGAACGGGGTCATGGTCTTCGTCCCGCGGGGCGCAAGGCGTTCTACGCGGGCCGCGTCTGGAGGCTTCGCCTACCTCAGCGTCCACCGCCGCAGGGGACCGCTACGGATCGGCGATTGACCGTCCAGGGTGGCTAACGGGCCGGCAGCTCTTTGCCTGGGGCGGAAGGTCCTGACTTCAAGGTTTCGAGGGCGCGCAGGTATTCTTCGGCGTCGATCTCGCCGCGGCCGAAGCGCACCCTAAGGGCCTCGACGGCGGGGTCGTCGCCTGCTCCGCTCCCAAGCGTGGCGTCCGTTCGGGAGGGAACGATTCTCACGACTGCCCAGACCACGACCGCAAGAAGCGAGATCCAGAACAGCACGAAGATCGTCCCCATACCTCCCACGCCGCCCATCATCCCTCCAAACCCGTTCATCATGAGATGTCAACTCCTTCCGGCAGCCGGGTTCGCGCTCTCATCAGAGTCTAGGCCACAACAGGGGGCTTGCCATGAGCAAAGTTGACGAAATCTCTGGTCACTATGGATCAGAGAGGCTGACGAATCGCTACTGGGTCCTTCTCACCGTGCCGAGGCTCCTTCGCCTGGGTCGAAGGCGAGCATCAGCACCTCTCCCGAGCGGGCGACCGTACCCTGGACGGCCTCGGTTGCGTGGCGCTTCAAGGCAACCGGGATATCCGCCACCCGGATGAAGGCCCTCTCGGAGAGGACTGGCGTGGGATGCGAGGGCGCCATGGGAAAGAAGCGCTCTCCCCATACCCGGTACGCGTCGGCCGGGGGAAGCACGCGCCCGCCGGCCGATGAGGCAATCTCCCGTAGCGCCTCATCGACCGACCCTCTCCGCCCGCCGGGGTAGGCGCCGAAGAGGAGGTGATCTTCCCCAAGGCCCCTGATACGGGCCATCTTGGGGCTCAGGAAGGCCAGGTGCCAGAGCGGTACACCTTCGCGGAAGATGTTCGCCACGACCTCGGCCAGCCGATCGCGGTCCCCGAAAGCCAGGGTGTAGGGCGCGTCGTCTTCGGCGCGCCTGGTCTGCAGGGTGGCGCGGACCACTATTCCCCCTTCGCGGCCGACGACGGAGCGCAGTTCATCACCGCCCACGGTTCGGCGGGTGCCGCCGGGCATCACGACTTCGGCCGAAACGACGTTCTCGCTCAGGCGGCCGTACTCGAAGGAGCCGACCCCGACGCCGTCCTGCGCCAGCCAGCCCCCGATGGTGGCCCTCGGGGCGCTCGTGGGGTAAACCGTGAGGCCTCGACCTCGGACGCGCAGTTCGTTGTCCAACTCCAGCCACAGCGCGCCCGGCTCCGCCTCGGCCAGCGGTTCGTCCGCGTCGGAGAGCCAGAGGCTGCGCATGAGGTCGAAGCGGATCAGGACCCTCCCCGCTTTCGCCTGTTTCTCCGGGGTGGTCTCCGCCCCGAGCGCCGCCAGGGGCAGGGAGTAGCGGTCGGTTATCCGGGCGAGGAGCGCGACCTCATCGGCGCTCGCGGGGAGGACGGAGGCGAGCGCCCCGTCGGGGGCAAGCCTTCCGGGTTGCACGCGCTTCAGCCGGTCCCCGAAGACACCTTCGATCTCTCCTAGCGCCCCTTCGTGCAGGTCTGCCATCTCTAAGCACCTCTCTACCGGTCTACTTGAACCGAAAGATTACTGGCTCCCTCATTTTCCCGCATGGTCTATCTTGACGAAAGGATTCATCTGATTTGACCATCGTCTTGCGCCAAGTGTCCCGCTCTATGCCTTTCTGGTCAATGCGCATTAGACAGATGAGCCAATTTGTTCAGGGCACCGCCGCCGCCGCGGGCTACACTGCTCGTGCAGGCAAGCGGCGAAACAGGAGTGCCGGATGGATACGTTCGCAGAGCCCGAGGCGTTGCAGGGAGCGCTGTTTCCTACCTCGAACTCCCGATGCGGTTGTAGAGGTAAAC
>DATDKB010000484.1:0-4648 GCA_036520255.1 Rubrobacter sp.
AGTAATTGGTGTAGTAGCCCCTGGTTTTGACGCCGGGGGCTTTTCTCTTCCCGCGTATTGTCCATAGATAAGCCGGATCAACGAGTGGAGCCGAGGGGATTCGAACCCCTGACCTCCGCCGTGCAAAGGCGGCGCTCTCCCAACTGAGCTACGGCCCCAGGAGGGCCTGGAAGGTCGAGTTTACCGCAGTTGGGCAAAGAGGACTAACGAAGCTCGTACGATGTTCGGACTTGACAGACTGACTACATGAGATATGAATATAGTAGCCGGTGCCCACGCTTCTCCTTTCCCTTTCCCCATTACCCCTGAAAGGCGGGCACCGGCTTCCTTGCGTACGGGCAGCTTACCATTTCGTCCTTTCAGTTTTGCGGTGCTTTCGACACGCTTAACGGAACCTTAACGCCGAACAAGATGCAAGTTCCCCGCCGGTCGGGGCCCGGCTCCCCTCGGGGCGCGGGGGACGGTACAATAGGCGTGGTGTGAGATCATCGAACCGAGAGGTGGGATAGAAAGATGGCCCTCTACGAGTACAAGTGCGCGGCCTGCGAGGATCGCTTCGACCTCGTGCGCCCGATGAGTGATTCCGATGAGCCGGCGGAGTGTCCCGAGTGCGGCTCGACGGAGTCGCGGCGTGTGATCTCCAACTTCGCCGCCATCACCCCAGGGGCCTCGTCTTTCTCGACGAACCCGGTGATGGATGCCCGCATGGCCTCAGGCGGCGGTGGCGGTTGCTGCGGCGGGGGCTGCGGCTGCGGCTAACGGAAAGGTGGCCGCGGGGACATCGGAGGAAACTCCCGAAGAACTACCCGACCTCGTCCTCAGGGGCATAGAAGAGTTCAACAGGGGCGAGTTCTTTGAGTGCCACGAATACCTCGAAGAGGCCTGGATGCAGGAGTCCGGGCGCGTCCGCTATCTCTACCAGGGCATCCTGCAGGTAGGCGTCGGCTTCTACCACCTCAAGAACGGCAACTGGCGCGGCGCCACCGGCCTCCTGCGCAACGGCACCATCCGGCTCAAAGAGTTTGAGCCGGTGACCCTCGGTGTTGACGTGGCAAAGCTCGTGCACGAGAGCGAACGTTGTTTGCACGAGTTGGAGTCGCTCGGACGCGAACGGCTCAACGAGTTCGACGCATCAAAGATACCGAAGGTAGAGCGGGCGAAGTAGCCTGCCGGTCGGGGGACCGGGGTTTAGAAGGCGACGGCTGATCGCTGAAAGCTGACGGTGCGGTTCGCGAGAGGCTCGGCCTCTCGCGAACCGTTTTGGATCACAGCTCGCGGAGCGCGGGGAGCAGCTCCTTCTCGGCCCACTCGAAGAACGGCTCTTGCTGGTCGGCGTCGATCTGGACGAGCGCGATCTCGTCGAAGCTGGCGTCGAGGAACGGCTTTATCTTCTCGACGTGCTCGTAGACGTCAGGGCCGCAGGGCAGTTGCTCGCCGACCTGTTCCGGGGTCACGAACGAGGTGGCAGCCTCGAAAGACGGCGGGCCGGGCAGGTCGGCGTTGACCTCCAGCCGAGCCCGAACCAGCGGAATTGGTCGTGGGCGCGCTCCACCGCGCGGTCCCGGTCGGTGTCGTAGGCGACGGCGATCTGGCCGACGCGCGGCTTGCCAGAACCGCCGAACTCGTCGAACATCTCGCCGAGCTCGGGCAGAGGCCCGGTGGCTATCATGATGTCGCCCTTCTCACCGGCCAGCCTGCACGAATCGCGGCCGGACACGGCTATTCCTATCGGCATCCTCGTCTCTGGCAGGTCCCAGAGCCTGGCCGAGTCCACGTTGTAGTGCTTGCCGCGAAAGTTGAAAGACTCGGGCGCGTCGAAGAGGCCCGAGATGATATCGACGGCCTTCGAGAACATCTCGTGGCGGGTACCGACAGCAGGCCAGTCCATGCCGACGACGTGCTCGTTCAGGTTCTCGCCAGATCCAAGCTCGTGGCGGAAGCTTCCGCCGGAGAGGATCTGCATCGTCGCCGCCTTCTGCGCTACGACGGCGGGATGGTAGCGGAGGATCGGGCACGTCACGTAGGTCATCAGAGGAATGCGGTCCGTCGCCTGGGCTGCCGCCCCGAGTATCGACCCCGCGTACCCTGAGTGTCCCTGAGACTCAAGCCAGGGCTGATAGTGGTCGCTCGAAAGCGAGAAGTCGAAGCCCGCCTCCTCGGCGGCACGCACGTCCCGCACCAGCTGGTTGGGAGTGGCCGGCTCCGTCATCATCGTATATCCCCATCATGCCATGCGTTTCCCCTCTTCGTGCCCGGATCGTCCTCCCCTCTTTACCCACCCGGGCGCCCGCCTAACGCCGCGGCGAGAACGGTTCGCGAACCGCTCTAGAACCTGGGTGTGGGTAAGATCTGGCCGACCGCGGTGTCAAGCCTGTAGGCGCTGCCACGGCTGTTGCTGCGACTCCCCTAATGGGACCTCAGAGGCTCGTATCCCAGCCGCTGCAGGCCGTCGGCGATCGCCTGGTAGCCACTGTCGTCGGGGTGCAGGCCGTCCGGGCCGAGGCCCTCGTCGCCGAGGCCAACCTCGGCGTGAGGGATGCCGTGCTCGGCGGTCGACCTGGCGATGTGGCTGCTTACTTCCTTCAGGTAAGGCTCGAAGGTCCTGCCGGCCCGCGGCGTGTACCCGAAGCCTGTGGTACGTATGATGGTCTCATCGGGGGAACGAAGGTTCAGGATCTCTCCGGTGATCTCATCCCAGTTCCCTTCGAACTCCTCCTCGGCCGCACGCAGGCATCGCTCACCCTGCGCCCCGCCACAGGTTCCGGCCTCGTAGGAGCCTCGAGCCTGCCCCAGGTCGTTGATGCCGATGTTGTACGTGACGACCTCGGCACCGCGGAGCGCCCTCCGCGTCGACGGGTCGTTTCTGAGGCCGCGCAGAAGTTGCGGGCTAGTCTGGCCGCTCACCCCCAGGTTGACTACCCGGACGCGGGCGCCCGTGTCTTCGCGAAGGTGATCCGCGTATCTGGCCACGTAGCCCCGGCGCGCGCCGACCCCCGCGGCCAGCGAGTCACCCAGGGCCACGTAGTCCCAGGTGGCGAGGTCCTCGGGTGAGGTCGCCTCGGCGTCGCCTTCCGCGACGCTTTCGGGTGCCTGTGTCGTTAACCCGTGCGCCGTGCCGGATCGGGGGCTCTCGTCCGTACTCCGCCCACCGTTTCTTTTTTCCGGAGAGCAAGCTGTAAGACCCGTCAAAAAGACCGCCAGCACGACGATCCCCAGTAACCTCGTCATCGACTCCTTCCCGCGGGCGCCCCTGCGCCGCCTCGGCCAGGCACCACGCTGCCGATTCCGGCGCGAGCCCCGCTGCGGGAGAGCGAATGGCAGCACGCGCCAACGCGTCAGGCGAACAAGTTGGCCCATTCGTGCGTGTACCATTCCCTCATCATGCCGTTCACGGAGAAGGGATCTCCCCTCACATACTCTTCTGCGGCCTCCCGCGACGTCGTCACGGTCATCGTGCCGAGCGGTTCGGCGCGCCACTATTCTACCTGCGCCAGCGTTCGTTCGAAGGAACGGGAAAGATTGCCCGGGCGGCGCCGGACCGCCCTCGTAGATGACGCCGACCGCAGTGTGGATGTGTACCTCGTCCTCCACCTCGACGTTGAGGGTCTCGAAGCCCAGCAGCAGCGTGTGCGGCCGTCCGGCGTTGTCGTGGATCTCGGTCATGACGCGCCGCGCACCTCCTGTGGGCACAACGGCGGTCGGGGGCGATCTTGCTGCGGCCCTGTTGCCTTTCGGCGCCCTGCCTTTCGGCGCCCTGCCGGTCAGCGCACTGCGTCGGCGACGGCCTTGCCGCACGTCTCGGTGTCGGCCGGACCGCCCAGGTCACGGGTACGCAGTTCTTTTTCGCCGAGGACACGCTCGATGGCGCCGACGACGGCTGAGGCGGCCTCGGTCTGGCCTACGTGCTCCAACAGCATGGACGCGGCCCAGATGGCCCCGATCGGGTTGGCGATGCCCTGCCCGGCGATGTCGGGCGCGGTGCCGTGAACCGGCTCGAAAAGGGAGGGGAAGCGCTTCTCGGGGTTGATGTTGCCAGACGGGGCGATTCCGATGGTGCCTGTAAGCGCGGGCCCGAGGTCGGAGAGGATGTCACCGAAGAGGTTGGAGGCCACGATAACGTCGAACTGGCTCGGATTCAGGGCGAACTGGGCTGTAAGGTTGTCCATGTGGAACTGGTCCCAGGTCACTTTCGGGTAGGAGCGGGCCATCTCCTCTACCCGCTCGTCCCAGTAGGGCATGGAGATCGCGATGCCGTTTGACTTGGTGGCCGAGGTCAGGTGTCTGGCGTCGCGCTCGGCGGCCAGGTCGAAGGCGTAGCGCAGGATGCGATCGACCCCGATCCTGGTCATTATCGTCTCCTGAACTACGATCTCCCTCTCGGTACCCTCGAACATCTTGCCGCCGACCTCGGAGTACTCCCCCTCGGTGTTCTCCCTGACGATGACAAAGTCTATGTCCTTCGGGTCGCTCAATGGCGAGGCGACCCCCTGCATCAGGCGCACCGGACGCCGGCTGACGTACTGGTCGAACTGGCGCCTGAACTGCACCAGCGACCCCCACAGGGAAATATGGTCGGGGACTTTAGCGGGCCATCCCACCGCCCCGAAGAACAACGCGTCGTAGCCGCCGAGTTGCTCCTTCCAGTCCG
>DATDKB010000485.1:0-2022 GCA_036520255.1 Rubrobacter sp.
CCTTGAGGAAGTCTTCTAAGGCCCCCCGCCTTACGCGCCAGTGCTTGCCTATCTTCAGGCAAGGCAGCTTGCCCTCCTTGCACCACCTGTAGACGGTGGTCTCCTTTACCCCGATCATGCTGGCGACGTCCGCGGCCGCCAATAGCTCAGTCTCTCGCGTCGTGCTCTTGCCGGCTTGCATGCCCTCTCACCGTTCCCGTTTTACCCGAATAAGTTGTCACCTCTGCTGCAACCCAGTGTACCTCATCCGGCCCGCTTTTGATCGATATTGCACATTTATTCTTTATTTTACTTGACTTTATTGTATTTTGCTCTATCATATCTTGGCAAGGCAAGGTTACCTAGCGCCGCGCAGAACGTGGCGGAAAGAAAGGTGTCGCATATGACCACGAGGACCACCGCAGACAACACCGGGGCGCCGCCCATTCGCAGGGAAGAGAACCTGAAGGGCACCGAGACCAAGGCCGCCTTCAAGACCACCGAGCTCATCGTCTACGTGCTGGCGGTGCTAGGCGTCTTGATTGCCTCCGCTATCATCGACAACAGCTTCGGGGCGGACCCGGCGTGGAGATACGTCACCTACCTTACGGTCGGCTACCTGATAAGCCGGGGCCTGGCCAAATCCGGCTCGCGCAACCCGAAGGCCGAGGGCGAGTAGTAGGACCAGCAAGAAGGTAGGGCCCTTCCAAGAGAAGGGTCCTTGATGAGTGGGGGGCCGGGGCGTGCAGTCCCGGTCCTTTTACTATCCCTAACCAACGAAGGAGTGAGAGATGGGTTGGCTGTTCAAAAGGGTCTTGGTCCTCGCCGCGCCGTTCGTTTGGCGCAAGTACAGGGAGCGGCGTCAGAGTAACGGGTAGCGCTATCTACGTCATCTACGGGCCGCACGGCCCGGTTGGGAGAAGATTCCATTGATAGCGAAGAGTGCCGGCTTGGCCGCGGTCCTAAAACTTCTTGATCCCTGGCCTGGGACAGATCTACAACGGCCAGATACTAAAGGGCTTCATCATAGTGGTCGTCCAGGCCAAAAAAGTGGCCTTGATGCACGTGCTCATCGGCTTCGTCTTCTACCCGATCGTGCTCGTCTACGCCCCCTTCGACGCCTACAGAAGCGCGGAGAGGATCAACGCGTACGGCGGGAGGGTGGGGTAGTGCGCGCTAGGGTGAGAGGCGGACTGCGGCGATGAGGGTTCCCGGAGGGTGTTTGTTCTGGATCCTGATAAGCGTGGTCCTGAGCGTGGGACTTACCGTCTTGGTGAACCTCGCGCTGTTCTTGGTGTCCGGGTGAACCCAAAGACGGACCATAGAGGAGGACACAGGTGATACGTTGGGGAAGGGGCAACCGCCAAGGGGGAGGGTGCTGTATAGTCTTGCCCATCGGGTGCTTGTTGTCCTTGACCGCGGTCCTGCTGTTTTCCGGGCTGGCCGTGGCCGGCCTGATCGTGTGGTGAGGCGTCTTCCTCACATGCGCCACCTCGGGGCGAGCGGAGAGGCTGTCTTGGTCTCCGACCGGCGCTACAGAGAACAGGTCCTCGCGCCCACGACGCTCGCGTACTCGCTGGCGGCCCTCCTCTCGGCCTTCTGGCACCATCGCCGGGCGCACCTCGTCCCCCACAGTTTCGGCGGCTACGGCAAGTAAATGGGCTCCGGTGAGACGACCAAGGATCGGAAAGACGCCGGCCGCATCAACGCGACCCGAGGTCAACCCTTAGAGGAGGCTCGCAGCGTGGCAATGGAAGCGGTCGTCATCGGCAACCCCAACTCCGGGAGCGCGGGCGAAGAGGGCTACCTCGAGCGCTTCGCCGAAGCCCTGCGCGCCGGTGGCCTTACGGTCGAGGTGCTAAACACCGAGCGCCCGGATCACGCCACCGAGCTTGCCGCCGCGGCCGGCGACCGGCTCGTCGTCGCCGCCGGCGGGGACGGGACGGTGAACGAGGTCTTAAACGGCCTCTCCCAAGGCGCCACCCTGGGTATCCTGCCGCTCGGGACGGCGAACGTGCTGGCCAGGGAACTGGGTCTGCCGCT
>DATDKB010000486.1:0-4781 GCA_036520255.1 Rubrobacter sp.
CTCACCGCCTACGCGGAGGTGCCGGCGGATCTGTCCCCCGTCGGCGGCGGGAAGTACGGCGCGGTATGGGACGGTATAGCCCAGGAGGTGGATATCGAGACCGGCGAGGTTCACTTCGAGTGGCACAGCCTCGATCACGTCGGCGTCGAGGAGTTCTACGTCGCGCCGCCCGAAGACCCCGCCTACATCCCCCGCCTACATCTACGACTAATTCCACATCAACTCCATCAACGTAGACTACGACGGCGACTTGCTCATCTCGGCGCGAAACACCAGGACCGTCTACAAGGTCGACCACCAGAGCGGCGAGGTCGTGTGGCGCCTGGGCGGCAAGGAGAGCGACTTCGAGATGGGAGAAGGCACCAGGACCGTCTCCCAGCACGACGCCCGCCGCCAGGAGGATGGCACCATCACCGTCTTCGACAACGGCGCGCACCCGCAGGTACACGAGCAGTCGCGAGCGATCCTGCTTCGCCTCGACGAGGAGGAGATGAGCGCCACGTTACTGCGCGAGTACGCCTCTCCCGAGAAGGTTCTCTCCACGTCTCATGGGAGCGCGCAACTCTTATCCAACGGAAACGTGATGGTTGGATGGGGCAGCGCACCCTGCTTCTCCGAGTTCTCCCGCGATGGCAAGATGCTCCTGAACGCCGAATTTCCGCCAGAATGCGAAACGTACCGGGCATTCCGCTTCTCCTGGAGCGGCCACCCCGCCGACACCCCAGCCCTGGCGGTAGAGCAAAGATCCAGGAACAGTGTGGCCCTGCACGCAAGCTGGACCGGCGCCACGGAGGTCGCAACCTGGGAGGTGATCTCCGGTCCACGCCCGAACCGGCTGGAGCCTCTAGGCTCGGTTCCCCGCGACGGCTTCGAGACGGCCATGCTGGCACAGACCACAGATCCATACGTCGCCGCGCGGGCCAGGAATAGTTCTGGCGAAATTCTAGGCACCAGCGCCCCCGTCAAGCTCTGAAGTAAGCACGCTTCGGCCTCACTTCTCAGGTCTTATCGCTGCGATTCGTAGCGCGGTAAGGCCTCTGCAGTTCGCGGCGAAGAAGAGTGCCGGAACTGCTAGTGTAAGACTGTGGTCCGGTCGCTGTGGCAGGGATAGAGGGGAGTCTTTATCGTGGATGCTGGGCAGGGCAGTCTTTATCCTTTCGTGCGTTTCTCCCGCGAGGATTGGGCCGGGTTGCCGGCGGATGCTTCGTTCTCTCTGTCCGACGATGACGTGAGGAGCATAGTACCTCGCCTCTCGCCTGAGGAAGCCAGAAGGGTCTACCTTCCAACCTCGCGGCTCCTCTACCTCCACTTCAGCGCTGCGCTGAGGGACTGTACCGGGCGGCGCACGCGTTTCTGGTCAGCGAGGAGCGGGAGGTGCCTTACGTCGTCGGCATCGCTGGCAGCGTCGCCGCGGGCAAGAGCACGGTGGCGGAGGTGCTGCGGGCCCTGATCTCACGCTGGCCCAGAAGCCCCGAGGTCGAATTGGTGAGCACCGACGGTTTTCTGTATCCCAACAGCGTGCTACAGGCCCAGGGCTTGATGGATCGCAAGGGTTTCCCGGAGAGCTACGACCTGCCGCTCCTCCTACAATTCCTCGCCGACGTCAAATCCGGCAGCGGCGAAACGCGCGCCCCGATCCACTCGCACCTGACCTACGACATCCTCCCCAACGAAAGGCAGCCTGTAGGGCGGCCCGACGTTCTGGTCGTGGAAGGCCTCAATATGCTGGAGGCCGGCCTGCCGGAGCCGTCGAGCGGCCACATGATCTTCGTCTCAGACTACGTTGACTTCTCCATCTACGTCGATGCCCGGGAGAGCTACATCAAGAAGTGGTATCTGGAGCGCTTTTTACGCTTGCGGGAGGAGGCGTTCGGGGACAACACTGCTTACTTCCACCGTTTCGCGGAGCTCTCCGTCGAGGAAGCCACGGACTTCGCCATGCGCGTGTGGGATGAGATCGACCACCCCAACCTCAAACAGAACATCGAGCCGACCAGAGACCGGGCGCGTCTGATCCTCGAGAAGGATCTGGATCACTCGGTAAGAAGCGTGCGGCTGAGGAAGATCTGAAAGCGGTCCTTGAAACCGCGCCGTACAGCATCTCAGCCGAGCGCGAGTGCTATAACCCCGACGACTATAGCTGCGGCGGCGATGAGGCGCCGCGGGGAGTCCCCTTCCGAGAGCAATCGCGCCCCCATGGCGGCCCCGATGAGGATGGAGATCTCGCGCGCCGGCGCCACATAGCTCACGGGCGTGAAGACGAGCGCCGTCAGGACAAGGATGTAGGAGAGAGGGCTGAGGATGGCCACCCCGAAGACCTCGGGCTTGTAATCGCGCCAGAGGGCCAGGATCTTCTTCCGGTTGCCCATCGCGAGCGGGGTCAGCAAGAGCGTGGTGACCATGGTCGTCGCCCAGCTCTGCAAGAGGGGTGGGATGAGAAGCGCGCTAACCGCCTGCTTGTCCCATATCGTGTAAGCCGCTATAAACACGCCGGTCATGAGCCCGTAGAAAACGCCGGTCCCGAGACCGGACCGCAGGCTCCCCCCTTCGCTCGTCAGTACGAAGACGCCGGCCGTGATGAGGGCTATGCCGAAGATGGCGGGCAACGATGGCCTCTCGCCGAACAGAACGATGGCGGCAGCCGTCGCGAGCAAGGGCCCCGTGCCGCGCGCGAGGGGGTAGACGAGCGAGAGGTCCCCTGCCGCGTACCCCCTCTGCAAGAGCACGAAATACCCGAGATGCAAGATACCGCTCCCGAACATGAACAGGAATTGCGCAGGCCCGAGATGCGGCGCGACCACGAGCACCACGACGATAGCGAGCGGCGCGTAGATGAGCACCGCACAGACGCCGAAGAGCCAGACGAAGACCGCCCCCCCGTCCCCGACCCGCTTGGCGAGCAGGTTCCAGGTCGCGTGGAAGACGGCCGCCACAAGCACGAGCGCCAGCGCGAATAGCGTCATGGGTTTCGGCCCTTCCCCTTGTTGCTACGGGTCGAGGTTTCCGAGACGAAGATCATCCGGTCGCCCCGGTGCAGATCCCTCGCGAACTCGATGGCCAGCCCCTTCGCGTCCCACGCCGTCCGCGTGACCCTGAGCGCCGGCACGTCGGGACGCACCCCGAGCATCGCCGCCGCCTGCGAGTCGAGCGGGGTTGGCTCGAGCTCCTGCCTGGTGCGCTCCACAGAGAGGTCGTACCGCTCGCGCAGAAGCGTGTACAGGCTCCCTCGAAGGTCCTCCCCGAGCAGCCCGGGCATCAGACGTTCCGGAAAGTAATTCTCCTCCAACACCAGCGGCTCGCCGTCTCCCGTGCGCACGCGCAAGATCACGTGCACCGCCTCCCCCCCCGAGAGCCCCAGCCGCGAAGCGACCTCGGCGTCACCGAGTTCCGAGATCCCGACCGTGCGCCGATCGAGCACCTCAGCCCCAGGGACGACACCGCGTCCCCCGAGTTGGTCCGAGAGGCCCGCGACCGTGTCCAGAGACTGTTCGATCCTGGGCCTCGCCACGAACACCCCGGACCTCTCCCTCCGCTCGACGAGCCCCCGGCGCGCCAGAAGGTCCACCGCCGCCCTGGCCGTCATGCGCGAAATACACAGCCCGGCCGCGAGCTCGCGCTCCGACGGCATCCTCGCCCCCGGCGCCAACTCACCAGACCTTATCCGCGCCACGAGTTCGTCACCAACCCGCCTGTAAGCAGGCACATCCCCGGCAGCACCTCCGATCACGACGCCCGCACGCAAGTCCCCAGGAGAACAAGAACAACCCGGGCGAAAAGCAAAACTCCAACGACGACTTCCATCATAGCGACTCCTTTCAACTGGTATATACCAGATCCTAACAGGCGACCGGCCGCATGTCAAAGCCAGGCACAGAAGGCCCATGGTTTCTGACAGAACTGCCGACGATCCTGCGAAGCAGGCGTGCTGGAATGCTGTAAGCGACCGAAGGGCGCAGCGTGCTACCCGGGTACGAGTGTTGCTGTTTACCGGTGGTCACTTCAGGGACGATCGGGCGGGACGCGCTGACAGGGTTGCGTGGTGGGACAGCGGCAATGCTTACGAACCTTACGTGGGACGCTGGAGCCGGCCCGTGGCGCGCGAGTTTTTGGGGTGGCTCGCGGTGCCGCCCGGCGGCCGCTGGTTGGACGTCGGCTGCGGCACGGGGCGTTGAGCGAATCCATTCTGTCGCTGGCTGCACCCGGCCGGGTTGTCGGCGTTGACCCCTCGCCGGCGTTCGTCGCGTTCGCGCGAGATCGGGTGAAAGACGCCCGGGTCGAGTTCGAGGCTGGGGACGCGCAAGCCCTTGGGGCGGCCTCAGCAACCTACGACGCGGTCGTCTCGCCGGGCTCGTTCTCCACTTCGTGCCTGATCCCGACAGGGCGGTTTCGGAGATGGCGCGCGTCACGCACCCGGGCGGCACCGTCGCCGCCTACGTCTGGGACTACGCCGAGGGCATGCAGCTGATACGCCACTTCTGGGACGCGGCGGGCGCGCTTGACCCGAAGGCCAGGGAGCTGGACGAAGGACGACGCTGCGCTTTGTGCAAGCCGGACCCGCTGGCCAAACTCTTCCGGGGGACAGGACTCGGGAACGTCGAGGTAAGCGCGATCGAAGTACCGACGGTTTTCCGCGGCTTTGGCGACTTCTGGTCTCCTTTCCTGGGCGGTCAAGCGCCTGCGCCCGCTTACGCGATGTCGCTGAGCCAGGAGCGGCGTGCGGCGCTTCGTGAACGTATAAGGGCCGGCCTGCCGACCAACTCTGAGAGAGAGCACCACCTCAT
>DATDKB010000487.1:0-9236 GCA_036520255.1 Rubrobacter sp.
GGGTTCTTGGGCGCCTACCTGCAGGCCAACCCGCTGGAGCCAGCCGAAGTCGAGGCCCTGCCCGCTCTGCTCGCCGCGAGACCGCTCAAGAGGGCCATCGGCAAGTACCGCTCGATGATCGAGGAGACCCGCATCTCACAAAGACACGTGAGAAAACGGCCCAGGAGGTCGCCCGGGTGCGCTGGCTGGAAGCCCACGGAAGGGAGTTGCAGACGGCGCTGAGGGCCACACCCCAGGCCGCTTCGTAGGAAAAATAACAATTAGACTACGAGGATGCCCGCCCTTCGCAGGTAGGAGCGAACGGGGTAAGCGCCCAGATACTCCCCCGGTGAGATGACCCTGCACAGGTCGTACTGCCAGCGAGCGATGCCGAGCCGGCCGTCCCCGCCTTCGCGGGGCCAAGGTATGAACGCCCTGCCTGAGTCCACGCAAACCGCGGGGATCTGCGCCAACAAGTCCGAGCCGCGGCAGATGGAGAGCTCCACCCGAAGGGCGACCGAGCCCGCCCCCGCGCTCTCGGCCCACTCCTCCTCGAGTTCCACGCGCCCGTCATCGTTGGTAAGGTCCACAATCCTTAGCTCCGCATCGCCTTTGCGCACCCAGAGGCGAGGACCGCAGGCTTCCCAATCGTGCCTCGTGGAAGCCGCGAGGATGCTCTTCATCCCAGCCAACCGCCCGTCCTTCTCCCGCGTTAAATGCCCCTTCGTCTTCTTGGTCTGACTCTCGGGGTGAGTGTAATCGGACCAGAACGTGGGGTTTATATACTCGTGGTTGACGAAGTGGATACCACCCTCCGAACCCTCGCTGCCCTCAAGGACGTCCAAGAGAAAGTACGCCACGTGGTTGTTGTGATCGCTGTATACCTGGTTGGCGGCGAGCGGCTCGCCCCCCTTAGGCAGGACCGGTTCATGGGATGATCGCGCTTCTCTCTTTGCGCGCTGGACGCTAGGCTTTTTCTTCACGTACCATGCCCCTTCGCTCGTTACCGACCTCCGCCAAATTCTAGACAGTACCCAGATCTCTGAGGTTTAATCCTGGTATCAGGCCAGTAAATCCTTCGTTAAAGGAGGCGCTGAAGCACCCTACGCCCGGTTTCTAAGAGCCGGATTACAAATCTCTAAGACGTTCACGATCGGCGTGCGGGACCGCTCGATAGCCCGCTAGTCCGGCTTTCCGTAGCAGCGGCTTGTACTCGCGGTAGTAGTGGTTGTTGTGGTCGAGCGGCTTGACGACGCGGTTGGGGAACACGAGGTCGTGATCTTGCCAGAGATCCCCGAACCGTAGGTTCTCTTCGTTCTGGCGGGCCCTGTAATATCGGGTCCGGCTGAATGGCGACGCCACGGCGGGACCGCCCACCGCGTACGGGCCTACCTCTACTGCTCCCCGTGCATTCCCGCTTTATCAAAAGAATGACGGAGGAGGGTGCACGACGCTTGCCCGCGGCCGCAAAGCGCGACCGTCCAGGCGGACTCGGTATAAGCCCTCAGAGCGGCCGCGGCGGTCTTGCTTGGGTACCCTAGCCCTAGGACCGTGGCGCTACGGGGCTGGGCGAGGCACGAGAGCGTCTCCTGCAGAGTAGGACCGCGGGTCTCCCGAGAGAACCCCAACCCCCGGTGGGGCCTCGTGCTCCCTCCACCCGTTCTCTGGACGATCGCCTGCATCTGGTCGTGATCGAAGTCGCGGAGCGTGGCCGTCCTGATGTTGCCCTCCGCTGTTAGCTCGAGCATCATGGCCGTGACGCTCTCGTCGTCGGGGGCTTCGATTACGGTCACGATGTCGTAGTGCCCCATGGTCCAGTAGGCTTGCTTTATTCCTCGCTCCGTGCTTCTCGGCCAATGCATCGCCGTGTTCGCGGCGGGACGGTGTCCCTGTCGGTCCTGACCCCTTGATCGGTCCAGTTCATCAAGATGACGTAGGTGGCATGAGCGCCGTTTCTCCTTCCTCCCGCCTTCGGCTACTAGCGGGTTCGCCTATCCGCCTCTTAGGGCAGAATGCCACCAACCCCAGCCCGGTGCGACGTAGCCTCATCCCCCAAACATCTGCAGCCGGAGTCAGGGAGCCCCAGGAAGGTCCGATCCTCCCGCCTTCGCGAGCGCGACGGCGCTGGATGAGGCGGCCGTGGCCAGCGACACCGCGAGGGCGCCACCCGCACCGCAACGAGATACTGGGGCGCGTATCTACACCCGAGGAGCTGGAGTACCTGAGAACCGAGATCCCGCCACACATGCGCCGGCTGCCCGCTTGGTGGGGCTGACGAGCTCGTGGCGCCTGGGTTCGTGGACTACGGCCCGGTCACGCCCGAGGGGCTCGAGGGCTACGTCTGGGCCGGCCTGCCGTCACGGGCCCGTTATCCGGGCGTCGATGGCCGGTACCAACCGTGGGTCGGATTCTGAGCACCCCGGCGTCGCCCCCGATGGGTAGGGGATTCCCGCAAACCGTCCCCTCTGCTGCCAACCCTATTCGACGATCTCTACGGGCTATTTTCTCACCGTGAAGGACCACGCCATCTCCTGCAAGCTGGTGCTGGCGCTGTTCTGGTCGAGGAAGTTGCCCGCCAGGTCCCTGGCCACCGTGCTTACAACGGCCTTGTAGGTGGCGCCACCCTGCAGGGAGCTGGTCGGGTCGAGCGTGGCCGTGTCGGTGCTCGCGGAGTAGCTGACCGCGGCGGCGAGCTTTTTCGTAGAGCCCTTCTTGAAAAGCTGGAAGGTGGTGCCATTTATGATAGAGGCATTTATGTCCTCAGAGAAGGTGGCCGTGACATTTGCGGCTGGAACGACTCCCGTGGCGTTTGCTACCGGGACGGTCCTCGTGACCCTTGGCGCCGTGGTATCGGATTCTTGGTGATCGTCGTCGTTTTCGAGCCCGCGTTGCCCGCGGCGTCTCTCACGCATACGCGGACGGTGTTCGAACCGTCGGAGAGGGCCGCGGCGCCGACGTTGGTCTGGACGTTGTTGGGGGTGGTGTAGTTGCCGGATGTTATCTGGGTCCCCGTCGAGCAATCCCTACCGCCGACGTGCACGGAGTACGAGCCGTTCTCGTTGGCATTCCACGTGATCGTGCTCTGACCGGAGGCACCGGCGGTGCTCGGCGACGTCGAGACGATCGTCACGGTCGGGGCGGTCTTGTCGATCGTGTATGCCTGGCCAGTCGTGAAGTTGCCGTTGCCCGCGCCCGGCCCGTCTAGCGGGTTTGTCGCCAGGTCTGCGATCGAGGCGTCATCTTTCAGGTCAAGGCGGAGGGTGCCATCGCCGCTACCGGTGTTCGCGGTGACGGTCCAGGTCGTCCCGGAGCCGCCAGCGTTGGAGACCGCTGCCCCGCCGAGGCCGCCCGTAGCTGTGAATGCGAAGTCCGAAGTGTCAACTCCCGTGACGCCCTCGCTGAAGGTTACGTCCCAGCCGACGCTGGAGGCGTTGGTCGGGTTCGTTGTGTTGGCGGCACGGTTGACCTAGACGACCGTGGGCGCCGTGGTGTCGGCGATCACCGTGCGGGTGTTCGATGGGGGTGAGGTGTTTGTGGCGGCGTCGGTGGCCGTCGCGCTGTAGGCGTGCGAGCCGTCGGGCACGCCGCCGAGCGTCGCGCTCCAGGCGCCGCCGCCGTCGGCCCAGGTCGCGCCCTCCGAGGCTGCGCCGTCGAAGATCTCGATCGTGCTACCGGGCTCGGCGGTGCCCGAGAGCGTGACGCTGCCGGTGTGGTTGCGGCTGTTGTCCTCCGGGCTGATGATGGTCGGCGCCCCGGGCGCAACCGTATCCACCGTCCAGGTGTATCTGGCGGGGGTAGGATCGGCGGTGCCCCCGGCACCTATGGTCCTCACCTCGAAGGTGTGCTCCCCGTCGGTCAAACCTGCGTATGCCTTGGGCGAGGCGCATCCGGCAAAGGGAGCGGCGTCGAGGCTGCACTCGAAGGTGGAGCCTGTCTCAGGCGAAGAGAAGCCGAAGCTCGCCGAGGCGCTGTTCGCGGCGGCGTTTGGGCCCGAGTCGATGGTCGTCTCCGGCGCGGTGTCCTGGGAGCAGGCCACCACCTCATCGGGCGACTCCCAGCCTTCGATCGCCTCGCCGTTCAGGACGTTGGCGACGATGTCGACGTTCCGAAGGTCGGGCCTGTCCGATCGGCCGGAGTCCGTCGCGCGTATCGCCACGCCCTCGGAGTTGGGTAGGTAGGCCACGCCTGCGATGGTCGTCGCACCGAACACGTTGCCTTGCACCAGCGCGTCCTGGGCGTCGTGTATGCTCACACCGCCACGTACCGCACCGATAGAGTTGCCGTGGACCTCGTTGTTCTCGATCAGCGCTTCGCCGGCGGTTGGCACGTCGCCTACCTTCTCGTAGCGGACGCCGGCGCGACCGTTGTCGACCACTAGGTTGTCGTGTACCCAGAAACCGTTCGGTCGGCCGGCGGAGTCGTTGCAGAACTGGTCGCACCACAGGCCGTTGCCCTGGTTGTCGTGGACGTAGGAGTTCTTGACCTCGACCTCGGTTATGGCCTTCAACCCAAAACCCGTGAAGCCCAGGAAGCTGGGGTCCTCGGTGGTGCCGTCCAGCTCTATGCGGTCGAAGGTGCCGTGGGCGTTGGTGATGACCGTCGCATCGTTGCCCGTGACGTGTACCGCGTAGAGGCTGCTGGCGTCGGACGCCTTTCCCATGGCCAGCCCGGAGCCCGTGCCAGCTACCGGCGAGTTAGCCGAAGAATACTGACCCGTGCCACCGACGATCTCGACCCACTCCAGATGAACCGTGCCCTCGGCGCGGACTACGTTGCTTAGGCCCTCACTACCCACGATGCTGACCGTGGGCAGCGGTTCGAACGCGGGGCCGCGCTCTACAAACGTGCCTGTCTCACCGACCAGCTTGTCGCCGTCGTTGAGGCGCAAGGGAGCACTTACATTGGAGGTGTAGGGACCGCCATTCTGGTCGTGCACGTAGAACGTCGTGGCCGTCGTGGCGGGGTCGGCGTTGAAGGCGCGGCGAGATCCTGGCCAGGGTAGATGTCCAGGCTCTGGGACTCTGGGACGGCTCGCGGGGTCGCTCACAGGAGCGCGACCAACCCCACTACCGTCACCAGGGCCGCTATCCTCTTGCGCATGGTGCTCCCACCCCTCGTCTGCCGCCTGCGGCACCCACAACGAGATCCGCCCCGCTGAACTGACCGGCGTATGATTGCCCGGGCAGCGTAATCGGCCCCGCCGGGTTGTACAACGCAGCCACAGTAGCAAGGATGAGAGGTCGGCACACCTGCCAGGTGGCCACTTCTGGGAGAGCCTCCCAAAACGCCGTCAACGCGAAGGTGCCAGCCTCTGCAGCAGGCTCACCGTCTGTGCCCGGCGCGCCCTGACGGCGTGACGGATCTCCCCGAAAACCTCTTCTCTTTGTTCGATCCCTATCCCGTTCTCCCCGCATTATGGAGGCCACCATCTCCCAGTCAAGTCAGAGATCCCCGACCACGCCTTCGCCTGGCTCGAACGCCTCATCAGTCCGGGTTTATTGAACAGGTTGTTACGAGGGCTACACTGCAGGCTGCCAGGAGACCGGAGCGAAAGGTTGGAGGCATGAAGAGAGCGATGTTGGCCCTTGCGGTGATGGCGGTGGCTTCGATCCTGCCAGCCGGGAAGGCCATGGCCGTCGTCGACGATGCGCACGGGGCGACTGGGGGCCGGGACGCGGCGCTAGATCGTGCGCTGGAGGAACTGGTCTCCATGCGCGGTGGCCCGCCGGGTGCCATCGCGGTGGTGCAGCGCGGCCAGAAGCGTAAGGTTTGCACCGCCGGGGTTGCCGACTTGAGGACCGGGCGGCCCATCGGCGTCAACGATCGCTTGCGCATAGATAGCCAGCACGGCCAAGGCCTTCAGCGGGGCCGCCGCGCTCTCGCTCGTTAGCGAGGGCGATCTCTCCCCGAACGATACGATCGGCGATCTCCTGCCGAAGCAGCCGAAGTCATGGCACGGGATCACACTCCGACAACTCCTCAACCACACCAGCGGCCTACCCGATTACACCAAGGACCCCCGCTTCCAGAAAGCCGTTCTCGCCAGCCTCAAGAAAGCGCCGCCGCCCGAGAAACCTCTCTCGTACGTAAAGAACCAGGATTCACTCTTCGATCCCGGTTCAGATACAAGTACTCTAACTCGGACAACATAGCCGTGGCCCTGATGGCCGAGTCGGCCACGAAAAGCACCTACGAAAGCTAGCTCCGTGAGCAGGTCTACGGCCCGCTCGGCCTGAAAAGATCACCCTCCCAAAGGGACCAAACCTGAAAAGGCCCTACATCCACGGCTACGATAACAACCCCTCCCAGCAGCCTCCCGAGGACTACAGCGAGCTGGCCGCCGCCGGATGGGCCTGGGCCTCAGGGGGCATAGTGTCTACACCCTCAAACCTCAACGATTTCATCCGCGGCTACGTGGGCGACGACCTCTTCGACAGGCGGTCCCGTGCCCAGCAGCGCCGACTCGTCGAAGGAGGACACTCCGAGCTACCAGATCCGGGAAAGAACTCCGCTGGCCTCGCCGTCTTCCGCTACGAAACCAAATGCGGCACAGTATGGGGCCACACGGGCAACATCCCTGGCTACACCCAGTTTATGGCGGCGACCCCTGACGGCAGCCGCTCGGTGATCGTATCCGTCAACGAACAACTTACCACACAGGGCGGAGCCCCGGGTGTCTTCCCCGCCCTGCGTGCTGCCGAAAGACGCGCCGTTCGCGCCGCATTAGCCACTTGAAAACAGTCCCATCGGCCCATAAATTCGAAACGCCCAAAGGCGCAAAGCGCCATGCCAAAAACCTGACGAGTGAGGACCTGTAAGGCCCGAAGCGTGCTAAATGTGGAGGCCGCAGGCCGGAACGTGCTGACAAGGCGCGCAGCACCATGCTGACAGGCACAGGCCGAAGGTCACAGCGTGCTAGACTTCCCTGGGATGAGGAATTTCCAGGCTTATACTAAGGAACGTCGAAGGATGCGCCGCTGGTGGCTTTGGTCGTTGCCTGTCGTTTTGATCGCTTTGGCCGTTGGCGTCGTGCTGGTCGCCGGTCCGCTCCCGCTCAGGGCGCTCGGCCACGACTCTGGGCCCGACGCCTCGGGGGTCGAGGCCTCTCCGAGCAGTTGGGTCGAGAAGATGTTCGGGGGCGACGGTCCACTCACGGAAGGACCGCTTAACGTGCTCGTGCTCGGCGTCGATACCCGGCCTGACGACCCGGAGATGGGGAGTCGCACGGACACCATCATGCTCGTTCAGGTAGTGCCGAAAACGGGCGATGTCAAGCTGCTCTCCGTCCCGCGCGACCTCTACGTAGAGGTCGAATCGGGGAGGAAGGACAGGATCAACGCCGCCTACAACTACGGCGGCATCGAGGAGACGGTCTACGCGCTGGAGAACTACTCGGGCATCCCGATAGACCACTACGCGATCGTGGATTTCGAAGGCTTCAGGGAGGTCATCGACGCCATGGACGGCGTAAGGGTCGATGTGGGGCATGGGATGTTCCCCGAGAAGTGGCACATGGGCGAGGGCGTGCAGAGGCTCGGCGGGCGCAAGGCGCTCTTCTACGCCCGCTACAGGGGTACGCCCGGCGGGGACCTGGACAGAATGGAACGCCAGCGCCAGCTCGTGGCGGCGCTCCGTAGCAAGGCCCTGCAGTGGAACATCGTCGAGAAGCTCCCGGCGTCCATGAAGGCCATGAACGAAAATGTGCAGACCGATCTTGGTCTCGACGGAGCCGTCGCCCTCGGACAGGTCCTGATCCGTCGCGGAAAGCACGCCGAAGTGATCTCAGAACAACTCTGGGGTAACCCCGAAACTCTGTCCGACGGCGCCGAAGTCCTCGTCCCCGACAACGATGCGAACCAGCTGATCCTCGAAAAGTTCCGCCTTTAGAGCAAGTCAGCATGCCAGGTTGCGCGCAGCTCGTAGCTCGCCCGTCAACCGCCTCGCCCTACACAGTACGAGGCCTGAGCACCTCCCGGCATCGCCTGAGCGTTCTGAGGAGCCTGCGAAGCCTGAGCGTGCTGAACCGCTGAAGTGCTGAAAGCGACCACAGGGAGCGTGCTGCGACCAGCGCGCCGCGCAGCCCTTACGCCTACAGCGTAAAGGCGCGCAAGCATTCGGGCGGGGAGCAACCGGCTGCTATAATCCGCGCAGGTCTTGCGGTGAGCGAGAGTGGTGGAATGGTAGACACGCTAGATTTAGGATCTAGTGCCTCAGGGCGTGCGGGTTCAAATCCCGCCTCTCGCATATCGCCGCCCCGGTCGGGCCGGTAAAGAGGATATGGAGGGTATGACGGCTAACGTAACAAAACTCGAGGAAAACAAGGTCAGGCTCGACGTCGAGGTGGACTCCGAGAAGGTCAGGCGGGGTGTCGAGGCCAAGATCAAGGAGCTCGGCCGGCAGGTTCGGGTTCCCGGTTTCCGTCCCGGCAAGGCGCCCCGAAGGGTGATAGAGAACCGACTCGGACGCGACTACATCTACATGGAGGCGCTCCAGGATCAGCTCCCCGGCTGGTACTCGCAGGCTGTCGTCGAGACCGACGTGCGCCCGATAGACCAGCCCGAGATCCACTTCGACGATCTGCTGGACGAGGAGCAGGGCTTCAAGTTCTCGGCCACCGTCGAGGTACGCCCCGAAGCGGAGTTGGGCGACTACAAGGGTGTTGAGGTCCCGAGGCACGAGGTCGAGGTCTCCGAGGAGGATGTGGAAGCGCGGCTAGAGGAGCTGCGCGGCCAGTTCGCCACCCTGGCCGCCATCGAGGAGAGGCCGGCGCAGGACGGTGACTTCGTGATCCTCGACTTCAGCGGCGAGAGGCTAACCGGCGGGCCGATCGAAGGCGCCCAGGCCGAGGACTACATGCTCGAGATCGGCCGCGGCGAACTCTTGCCGGACTTCGAGCAGAACATCGTGGGGATGGAGGCCGGCGGGCGCAAGCAGTTCGGCGTCACCTTCCCGGTGGACTACGCCGAGCAATCCTTGAGGGGCGAGTCGGTACTCTTCAACGTTCACGTCAAGGAGATCAAAGAGCGCGAGCTGCCGCCCCTCGACGACGAGTTCGTCAAGGAGGCGAGCGAGTTCGAGACGCTGGACGAACTGCGCGCGGCCGTGCGGGAGCAGCTCGAGGCGGCCGCCGAGCAGCGCGTCGACGGCGAGTTCCGCGGACGCGTCCTCGACGTGGTAGCGGAAGGCGTGGAGGTCGAGGTGCCCGAGGTCATGGTCCACGAGAAGGCCCACGAGATGGTCGACAGCTTCGAGCGGAG